>JAZDDC010000462.1:0-13884 GCA_036679565.1 Gemmatimonadota bacterium | reverse complement strand
GTCGGTCAATGCAAGTGCAGGGTATCCGAGCGCTTTCGCGTGGACGGCGATCTCCTCTGGAGAAGACGCACCGTCAAGAAAGGAAAAAGCGGAGTGGCAATGAAGCTCGATGTAGCTGGCGTGGCCGGAAGCAGTTAACGCTTGCACTATCAAAGAGGGTGTAAGTCAGTAGTTACTATTAAATGCTGCCCGCTACCCGCTTCTGGGCAAACCATTTGCCCGTGAGTCGATCTTGGTAGATCACAAGATGTTTCCCGCCATCGAGTATCACGTCGAAGTATCTGCGTGCTATATGATTCCTCCACCATTCATCTTCGATTTCCCACAACTCTCGGATGACTTCGATGGTTTTTAAGGTTTTGTTAAACCAGATGGCTTTTGGGATGGCGAATTCGGTTGCCAGCTGCCCCCTACCAGCTCCCAGCTTTTCACCACCCTCCTCTCGTTGCAGCGTTTCTTCGCGTTGCCCATCTGCCGTGACCCGTAGAGGAGGGGTGGTGCTAGCGGGTAGCGGGCAGCGGGCAGCGGGTAACTGTATCTCCGCCACTCTTATTTCTTTAGGCCGATTTAAGGATCGTAATCGATCAGTGCGTATCGGCGTTCTGGTAGACGTGACCATGGGTGAACCTCGATGATGTGATGAAGCATTGATTGTTTAAGACGCTTTTGGATTTCCTTCGAAGCCCAACGGAGGGCTCGGCGTCTTCCAGTACGTGCTGTGCTCGATGCGTCCTGCGCAAAAAGTTGAAGCTCGGTGGTACCGCGCACGAGTGAAGTGAACTCGACGGTGATATTGTCTACAGCACCGGTTGGTGGCGATTGCTCGAGCTTCGATTCAATGGGAGCACAAATACTTTTACTGTCTGCTGTTGGATTCTTCAGTATTATTTCGGTGAGCCAAGAGGACCCGTGCTCTAGTGTACTGCGTATGCGAAGGGTTTGAACACGCCAACCGATACGTCGAGGGTCTCGGAGCGATCGTTCTATCAGTTTACCTATTGCGTAGCTTAGGATTTGCCGGTCAGCAACGGGAAGGGAAAACTCGATGCTCGTGACGATGTTCTCCGGTGGTGACTGCCCATGGACCGGTTCGACGATCAACCCTGTAGCGAGTTGCCACGCCGTTTGGCCTTCGCGGCCAAATTGGGAGATCACTGCTTCACAAGGAAGGGCAGCAAGGTCCTTGAGTGTTTTGATACCGAGCTGCCAGAGTCGCCGATGTGTGTCCGACTCGACGGGTAGAACGGCAATTGATTGGCCGCCAAGAAACTCGTTTCGCTCGGGGTCACGGAGAATGACGGGTTGTCCGGGTTTTGCCCGACATGCCGCAACCCACGAAGCGAATTTTCCACGAGCCCAACCGAGGCGGAGACCGGCCCAACCCCTGCCACCGTTCCTCCCCTCCGCTGCCTGCTGCCCGCTGCCCGCTACCCGCTTTTTGCCTCCGCTCCCACTCCCCCCACCGGCTACCCGCTGCCCGCTACCCGCTGCCCGCTTTTTCTCACCTCCACCCCCCTTGCCTGCCCGCTGCCGGCTGCCAGCTACCAGTCTTTTTTTTGCACCGTGGTTGATCCATCTACGGAGACCTCGGTCGGAACCGAGTGCGTGTTCGATTGTACGGATTTGTTTGGCGGGGTCTCCCACTAAGCGGTCTAAGCCATCAACGCCTATGTAAGCGCGGCCGAGTTCAACAGGTTCAACTATGGGGCTGACTCTTGTGAGAGCGGCTAGAATGCTGGAGAATTGTTCATCGTAATAAACGGGATCGGGTTCGAGGATGGTCAACGTTGGGCACAACCCGATTGCTTGGCTGACAGTCATGCCCGATTGCACACCATGTCTGCGTGCGTTCGGTGAGAGTTGCCACACTTTCCGTGTGTCAGTCGTAGAAAGCAGGACGTTCGGTTTGCCAGAGAGTTCAGGCCGACGACGTTCCTCCGCCCGGAGTGGAAAGTTGGGGATCCAGAGACAGATTGCGTAGTTGCTGGTTAGTGCGTGTGTGGGCCTTTTGTGTATAGCAGCTGGTTTTGTTCGTTGGCGAGCTGTTGACGGCTGCCTGCTACCCGCTGCCCGCTTCCCGCTTATTCCTTGCTTATGACTTTTGGTTGACGGTTGATAGATCGCGTCAGCGGGTAGCAGGCAGCGGGTAGCAGGCAGCGAAGTATTAATCAAAACAATCCCAACTGACCATCATCAACCATAACTTTCTGTATGCCTTCCAACACCGGATCCTTCACCGCCATTCCACATTCCTTTGCAATTTTCTTGAACCGCCGAACGATTGCCTCCGTATAGTGTTTGGGCGCAGCCCCCGCTCCGCGATACGCTCGGCGATATTTGGGATAAAGATCGGGAAAGTGCTCTTTGATGAGTGGAAGAAACCCGCGATGTAATGCAGCGTACATGCGTAAAGGTGATGGATTGGCAAAACGTCCACCGTTATCCTTTGCCGCTGCTATGAGTTCTTTGATTTGATTGACACTATCTGTAATTCCAGGAAGTACAGGTGCTACAATCAGACCAGCATTGATATTGGCGTCTGTAAGCCGTTTCAGTGTTTTGAGTCTAACGTGTGGCTGTGGAGAACGAGCTTCGAAGAGTTTGATAAGATCAGGATTTACAGTGATGAGTGATATGTAAATCGTGAGCCGGTGACGTTTGTGAAGCTCGACGAGTAGATCAAGGTCACGACAAATGAGAGCGCTTTTGGAAATAATTCCAATGGAAAGACCACGTTCTCTTGTCAACCGCTGTAACACACTCCTTGTGATATGAAAAGTTTTCTCTGCCGGTTGGTAGGGGTCTGTAGCCGTGCCAATAACGAGAGGATGAACTTGACCGCGTTGGTTTCGTTGGTGCATGCGCTGTAAGTCGCGCTCCAATGCCCACAGGACAGTATCCCGTTGTTTAATGAAAATGGTTTGCTCGAAGACGTCCCACGTATCGGATGCTTGGTAGGTTGAAAAATCGCTGTGAGAAATCTTTCCGGCATCGTGTGCCCGTCTCACGACATACTGATGAGCGTATCGTGCATAGCAGTACGTACACCCAAATTCACATCCGACATACGGGTTGATGGACCAGAAGCCCATCCCAGTACTCTCCGGTGAGTTGATCACCGATTTCACTTTGTGTTCGACGAACGTTGCCCCCCGGAGGCGTCTATCCAACACCAGGAGTTCCGGTTGTTTTTGTTCCCGCACAAAGAGGTCGGCCTGTGGCCGAATCGTGGTTACTGCTTTAACCACAACGGCCCCAACCACACACGAGGCAGAGGTAGCAACCAGAAGCCGGATAGACAGAGCCGCCGCAATCGGGGCAGTAAAGCGTCAGCCGACCAGACCCTTCCTTACATGTGTGTTTGGGTTTGTGTGGGCGATAACGGGTGGGCCGTAGCTTCGGGGTGTCTTCGGTCATGGTTTACCGAATATATCCCGAAATTATACTTGAGCAAGAGATTCTAAGTCGTTGTTTTATAATGACTTACAAATATATCACAAAATTGATACAAAAATGAGCCATCAACTGAAGCCCTGCGTTACCGCTATCTTCACACCTCACAACAAGTTGGCCCTGCGACCCATGATCACGACCTTACCCATCACGATCGATCCAGACGTCGCTGAACTCATGGGCGGCATCATCGCCGTCCGAGGGCTGCTGCGATACGACGGTTCCCGCGTCGAAATCGAATACCAAACGAGCGCCGACAGCATGAAGTACTCAAAAGCCAAGACGATCGGGTTTGACCTCACGGATGTTCAGCGGATTGACTACCGAAAGGGCTTCTTCAATAATCGCATCACTTTTCACACCACAAGCATCACGTACTTCCAGGGTATGCCCGGTGCGGACGGTGAGAAACTCACCGTCCGCATCGCTCGCAAGCACCGAGTATTGGCCAGACAGCTTGCTTGGGAACTTCAAACAACGGTGGAAGACCGGAAACTGCGACGAATTCCCGAGAATTCCTAACCAGCCCTTGTCGTTCGTTAAAGTAGTCTTATCTTGTCGCGGATTTCGTCTCCATTCTGTTACATTGACCGCGTGACCCAGCCAGCTTCCTCACCGCCTCAGTCTAGCGAGCAAACATCCGCTCGGCAGTTGATGCTGCAAACAGCCACCGTATTGGCGCTGCTCTTCGTCTTTCTCATGGGTGTCAACGGCCTGGGCGATGGATTTAAATCCCTGGGTAGCGGCCTCCTGGACAGCTTTTTTCGGGCTACATCCAATCCGTTCGTTTCCCTGATGGTTGGTATTCTCGCAACCACGCTTGTGCAGAGTTCTTCGGTCTCCACATCACTCATCGTCGCGTTAGTGGCAGCTCCTGACAATCCGTTGCCGATTGCGAATGCCGTCCCCATGATCATGGGCGCAAATATTGGCACGACAGTCACGAACACTATCGTGTCGTTGGCGCACATGAACCGACCCGACGAGTTTCGGCGTGCCTTTTCCGTTGCGACATGCCACGATTTTTTTAACTATATGACGGTGATCGTGCTCCTGCCATTGGAGCTGATGACGGGATATCTTAGGCGATCTGCCGAAGCGCTTACGTTTATGGTCACCGGTTTTCAGGGCGCCGATTATGACAGCCCCATCAAAGGCATCATCAAGGCCACGATAGACCCCATCAAGTCGGGTATTGCGTTCGTTGTATCTTCGGAAAGCGCGCAAGCAACCATTCTCATTATCGTGTCAGCGATCCTGATTTTTGGTGCGTTGCTTTCCTTAGTGAAGGTCATGCGTTCGGCGATGCGGGCACGTGTTGAGAGACTTGTATCCCGGTCACTCGGCGAGAAGGCTCTTGTGGCAATGGTGGCGGGTGCGATCGTCACCGTGATGGTTCAATCGAGTTCTATCACTACATCGTTATTAGTGCCGTTGGCAGGTGCCGGTGTCATCACCATCCGTCAAGCGTTCCCTGTGACCATTGGAGCGAATATCGGTACCACGGTGACTGCTTTCCTTGCCGCACTGGCCGCAACCGGGCCAAATGCGCAGGCGGCAGTGACGATTGCGTTGGTTCATTTGTTGTTCAATATTTCGGGAACGGTATTGATCTACCCGGTTCGCGCAATTCGTAATATCCCAATACGTGCTTCACAAAAGCTTGCCGACTTAGCCGTTCGTTCCCGGCCGTTGGCACTTCTCTACGTCGTGGTATTGTTCTATCTGTTGCCGGCCGTGTTCGCATTGCTGAATGCTGGCAGTTAGTACTTCGGTGAAAAACCGGCAACGCCTGAGCAACGGACGGCCATTCATAAACAAGACGTCAAGGTCAACAAACTCGAACGCAAGATCCGCAAGAACGTTATTTCCCATCTAACTATTTCGGGCAACGTGGTTGATTTGCCATACGGACTCCTGTTGATGAGTCTGGTGAAAGATGTTGAGAGGATCGGTGACTACGCAAAGAACCTCTATGAGGTCGCCGAAATTGTGGAGGCGGGTTTACCTGACGATGATATCGTAGCAGAACTCAGAGAAATTCGCGCAGGTGTTGAAGGGATGTTTCGTGAAGCGGGTCAAGTATTTTCTCAATCCAATCGAGAAGGAGCCATCGATCTGATCAATCAAGGCCGAGACCTCGCGCATCGATGCGATAACCTCATCAGTCGAATTGCGCGAAGCGAATACCATGCGGGTGCCACGACGGCCACCGTGCTTGGCACTCGTTATTACAAACGTATTGGTGGTCACTTGTTGAATATCCTTTCCGCCGTCGTGATGCCGTTACACAAGTTGGACTACTATGACGAGGACGAACTGCCGAGCGACTTAGATCAGTAGCTATCTTCGGGGTGGGTGGGTTCGACGACATCGACAGTCGGCTCTATCAGGTCTCGTTCGCGTTCTGGCTGGGATGTGTTGAAAGGTTGTTCACTGACCCATCCCCAAAGAGTACAGCCTCAATTTGTACGTCGAGCACACCGCACGCCTTCCGTCGATATGTGAGCGCCCACTCCTCGAATCCTTTTGTTACGCCGGGCAATTGCATGACCTCGCGCAGCGTCGATTCAGCACCCACCGGAACACCGACTTGAACTGTCTGTAGGATTTTGTCGAGGACCTCCAACCTATCAAACCGTCGAGCCTTGCTTGCGCCACGAGCGCGTTCAATGATTCGTTTTGTCAGGTAGCGTACGTGGTGATTGGTAGGACCTCTCGTCGCGGCGGCCAATCGTCGGCGAATTGCTTCTTCGCAAACCTTTTGGAGTGATCGCGGCGGTAGGGTTGTGGTGGGTTCAGATTCAAACAACAGCTCTAATGTCCTACATATCTGCTCGAGATCCGTAATCAACCCGCCGTTTCCAGCCGCGACGACGATGTCGTACGTTGTACCGGTCGTAAGTGTCCATTTCACTGCGTAAACTGCCACCGGCGGGCCACGCACAACAGCAAAGCATGGTTTACTTGCGCCGGTTAGCTTTGCGTTGCGGATGATGTGTTCTCGCATTTCTAAAGCATGATTGATCACGCATGCGCGCCCAACATCGCTCGTAGCTGGGACACCAAATTGGAGTTGATATTGTAACTTTGTCGCAATGCGATTACACAGACGGAGTCGTTTTTCGATTGCGGGTGGAGGAATAAACCAGTGTACGGTGACCTCGTTGAAATGGGTTCCCATCCGGCTGATCCGACCAAGTCTTTGTTGCAGTCGAAGTGAAGTCCACGGTAAATCGTAGTGGACGACCGCGTCAGCGTCCTGAAGATTGACGCCTTCGCTCAAAACATCAGTTGTGACCAATACGTTGGTAAACAACCTTTCGGGCAGCGGCGCCATGTGATTTGCTTCAGGCGCGAAAAGCTGAATGGCATCATTGAGCGGTACACGCCCCGACGATATGCGTGCTTGTCCGGACGCAACCAGAATCAACTTGCTCCACTTGAGACGGCGTGCAATAAGGTTCGCAGTGGGAACAGCGTTGACAAAAACAACCGTCTTCCGATTCTGACGTGTTTCGAGATAGCATACGAGACGTTCCAGCTTTGGACTGTGGTTTAGCACATCGCCGGACAACATTTCGATAAGTTCGTTGATCCGACCCAACTCGATCTCGAGACGTGTAACATCCAGACGGGCCTGGCCGTTTTCGGTCAACAGCGATGTGATGTCAAGTTGCTGGTCGTCCATATCGAACACGCTCCGCACGTCGCGACGGCTCATGGCGGAGCCACTACGCGCGGCATCCAAGGCGTGATGGATGTAGGTGCGATGCCGGCGAACGGTGCTCAATAGGGCGTGTGCCGAGGAGTGCAGCCGATAAAGGAGGTGCAAGCGCAGTAACTGGCAGGCTTCTTGGTTATTGAAAGCTGGAAACTGCAAACCGTCGATAGCGGCGAGCACATATTGTAGTTGGGCGTCCTCCAGAGGCGCAAAGGCTTCGACCGGGGCGTCTTTGCTGATTGGGATCACTGATCCGGATATACCGGCGGCTTCGGCGCTTCGGGCCGTCATCAATGGGCTGATGTACTTGAGTAGCGGTTGCCGCGGGTTTTCTCTGAGTGCGGCTTCCAGCGATGAGATCCCATGTATGGCCAAGCCATGGTCGGGCAGGAACAGTCGAAGGAGATGCAAGATGTCATTCGGACTGTTAACAACCGGTGTAGCCGTAACCAACAAAACATGTGCATTTGCGACGACATGAGAAAGCGTCTGGTAACGAATGGTGTGCGGGTTTCGAAACCGGTGCGCTTCGTCAACTATGACGAGGTCGAATTGTGACGTTGGGCTTGTACCTCTACTGAACACCTCGTGAGAGACGATCGTTGGTGCGACTCCTACGGCCCGAGCGGCGAGTCGCCACTGGTGTACGATGGACGCGGGCACCGCAACGAGAACGTCTCGAAATTCCTTCGCGACGCCAAGTGCGACATACGTTTTGCCCAGACCAACGCTATCGCAGAGCAATGCACCTCCATAAACGCGCAAAGCGGATAATGTGCGTGTGTACGCATCCAGTTGATGTCGATGGAGGAACGTGTGAGGGGTGGAGGCCGTTTGCGCTCCGCGAAACGAATTTCGCAGGATGGCTTCAACAACCCGAGGTTCAGCACGTTGTCCAAGTTGTAGTTTCCACCTAATAGGCTCGTGTACCTGAACCAAATCATCGGCGGTCACGATTGCAGACGCCAGCAAGTGCTCTGCGCGTACTTTCGGAGAGACCGAAACAGTCCGCGACGGCTTCGTCCAACTCCGTTTGGTTGAAATTTTTGTCATGGTGAGCGGATCGACTCATGGTGACCAAAGTTGGCCAGGTTTGATTGACCGGCGGAATGGGTACATCATTCGCGACTCGAGCGTTCATTCGTCGATACCCTCCTCGCGCTTCGTCACCACAAAGCGTCAGTAGGGCCGTCGACCAAGTTGAGTTCATGACGGCCGTCAATACGAAAGCAGTTTCATTGTTTGGTGCGCAGGCTACATAACAGGAGTTGAGTGGTATGGCATTGGGGTATTGTGTTTCACTCAAAACGGCTGCGGCGGGTTTTCTAACTATGTCCGACCAAATGACACAATCGGAGCGAGTCGTGGCGGACGTTCGATAGACGGTCCACATGGGGCCGCCAATGTAGTCGGCTCGCTTTGCGAGGCGGCGATGCCGGGCGCGAAAGTATACTGTGGCCCGAGGGGAAAGTTTTGGGAGAGGCCGCCCATCCTTAGCGTGAGTCCAGACAATCAACTTCTTGGGTGTTAATCGAAAGCGAGAAACATCTCGCCCCATGATCACAGGACGGACCTCGTCCGATGCAAAGGTGTGTTCGCCGTCGTCCAAGTGCAGCGTTACAGAGTCGCGTGTGCGACTCTTGAGAATTCCGATGAAGATGGAGTTGGCTCCGGTCTTAACGCCGAGTATGGCGGGTGAGACCTGCCCCAATGGCGTACCCGCGCGCAAGAACGCACGTAAGGCGTCATGAACGTCCGTCGCAACGAGAATCCAAGGACCAGTGTGTTGAAGTCTTTTCTGGGACACTCGTTCATCGTTGTCGAATCTCAAACGAACGGAGTGTTTTGGCCCGGGTTTTTCTTTCTTCGCGACGACGACCAAGGGATAGGTGGTTGCGCCGAATCGAGCAGCCTCGTTGTCCGGTAGGCGGTGGAGGTACGCCAATGAGACGTGGCGAGATAGATGACGACGGGCGCGCTCGGCATATCCGGCCGTTGCGAGTTTGCTTGGCAATAAGAATCCGATTGCGCCGCCGGGGCGTGTGATCTCCAGCGCACGTTCCGTGAACGCGATGGACAGGTCAGGAAGATGTTGGAAGCCGGTCTTACCGCTACCTCGCCACCATGAGAAACGATCCTTTAGACGATCACGATCCCCGGTTTTGAGCCTTTCTGCTCGTACCCATGGCGGATTCCCGACGACGGCGGTGAATCCGCCATCCGCCATGATTTCAGGGGCGTGCACGTCGTATGAAAAAAATGGGATCGTTCCCTCACGGACGGCTGTTAATGCTTTGCGACTGGCGTTGCGGATTACTCGATATCTTCCGTAGGTGGTACCTCGGCTGGTCCGAAAGCCGGTCCGTTTTCCGAACAAGTCTTTGCTTCGTGCTTCTGAGACCAGATCTCGCATCGCCGCGGAGACGGATTCAATAGATGTGGTTAGTGCGGATTCGGCGGCGTGGAGTTCCGCCTTTCGCAATCTTGCCACGGCGTGCTTTCGTTCCTGGCCCCGTGCGGCGAAGAGGCTTTGTCGTTCGCGCTTTACGGCCGTCACGACGATTTTTGGAATACGTATGAAGTTGCACGATGTGCGCGCCGCCCCTATTGGATCGAACAGTGAATTTCCCTGTCGAACGAACCCGTCGAGATTTGGGAGTGGCTCGATTCTTTTAATGTCGGTCGTGGGGTCGTCCGCGATCACTGACAACCATAGCCGCAGTTCCGCAAGACGTACGGCGGTGGTGTTGAGATCGACACCAAAGAGATTGTACTTGAGGATGTTCCGGCGTAGCGACGTGATACGACCTGGTGGGTGCGGTGTCGGGGTTAAGGCCAGCCGAGCCCGTGTCAAAGATTCTAATGCGACCAACAGAAAAGCCCCCGACCCGACGGCAGGATCCAACACACGCATAGCGCATAGGGCCGACGTAGTTTTTGAATCTACCTTTTGATCGAGTTCACCAGCGAGAACACGGCGTGCATGATCACTTGAAATTCCTCCAAAGTGTGCCAGCGAAGTTTCTAGTGTGGCATCTACGATTTGTCGAACGATGTTTTCAGGTGTGTAGAACGTTCCGGACGCGTGGCGCACGTCAGGCGCCATGATTCGTTCGAATACTCTGACGAGCATGTCTTGGGCGATGGTATCGACCTCGTGAGCTTCCATGACGCAGAATCGAAATCGTTCAAAAAGTTCATCGAATGTTGTCCGCCAAACTTCGTTGTCGATCTCGGTATTTTTCCATTTGTGTTCGATGGGGTGACGGTCGAATAGACCACCATTAAGATACGGGACGTTGTCGAACGTTGGATTCCCCGTTCGCTTGCTGAGGGGCTGGTTGAGTGTCTCGAAGTAGAGTGGGTTTAAGAATTGTTTTTGGAAGTGACGTTGGCGTCCCAGCATGTCATCCAGTCCGCTTCGTAGATAGTCAGATTTACCGGCCAGCCATCCCTTAGCTTGAACGAAATACAGGAACAACAGGCGGATCAGCGCCAGCAGTGCAATCATCTGCCTGTCGGTGTCTGGAATTTTCCCGGGTATGGCCTCTGCCATAGAGGTATGAATTACTTTGAACTTGGCGTAAAACCGCTCGCCAACGGTTTCGCTGGCCAACAACTCATCAATCCGTAAGGCATGTTGCAGGACGGTGCGTGATGATCCCGGACGCAGGCGATCCAGCAACGCCAGAGCGTCAGCCGTGGGATTGGAGAGGTCGATATTGAGAAGACGAGATGTTCCGATCTCAGTCATTCGCGGCACGGCGAACACCATGCGACTTGGTGCGTCGAGGCCAACGGCCAGCACGTGGGTGGTGGAGCGCGCGAATGTTGCGCAGAGCCGAATGGCCACGCGGGCGGGTTCGCGATCGGCAGCGGCAACTATGAGGAAACTTTTCCAACGGGCCACGATCACCGTGTTGTCCCCAATGGGGCAATAATCCGGATCGTAGTCGAGTTGTCCAAAGAACTTTGGTAGATCCTCGACCTTATGGACGTTCCTTAGGAGGTGACCGGTCATTGACTTGTCCGCTGGCGCATGTGCCAGGGTACGTCAGCCAACCAGGTACTCCGCCATGGAAAAAACTGAATTAGGGCCGAAAAAGCACGAGATGTGGAACTGGCCCTTGCTTATTTATGTACTATTGAAAACGGGTACTTGGTCAGAGGAGGCCTAATGAGGATGCCCCAATGCATAGTTCTTGGCTCTGTCGCCTTGCTGTCTGCGGCGGCGTGCAGTCGCGGGACACCTGCAGTCGGCGGTTTATCACCCCTTCTGGATGACAGTGTCACGATCACCGTCGTGAATGACAACTACTACGATGCCGGTGTCTACGCTCAGTACGAGGGCGGGATACGTGATCGTCTTGGCACGGTGACCGGCAATACTTCGCAAACGTTCAAGATTCGTTACCATCCTCGGCTGCTCATCATGAGGATGCATTTGATTGGTGTCGGCACGGCGTTGTCGAACGAATTGACCGTGGATCCAGGAGACGTACTCGAGCTGCGGTTGATGCCCGATCTGCACAGAAGAGTGGTTCGTCGCAGAAACTGAGCAACACTGAACGTTCAACACTCAACTATCAGGGTTCAACGGTAACGTTCGGCGTTCGAATATTCGACGTTCAGCGTTCGATGTTCGACGTTCTTCAGCGTTCAGCCCTGGAACTGTCCTCCCAGGTGTTTTGCGAGGAAGCGTTCGGCCGCTGCGTAGAACTTGAGATTGTTTTCCGGTTTGGTAAAACCGTGGCCTTCGTCTTCAAAGAGAAGGTATTCGTAGTCGAGACCCTTTTTCTTCATGGCGTCTACGATCTGTTCCGATTCCGCTTGTTTCACACGTGGGTCGTTTGCGCCTTGTGCGATGAGCATGGGAATGCGAATCCGGTCCACATGTGTGAGCGGAGACCGCTCTGCCAAGAAGTCGGCGTCTTTTTCGGGGTGACCCACGCGCCGATGGAGATCCTCCAAAAATGCGGACCAATACGGCGGAACCGAATTGATGAACGTGATAAGGTTACTGACGCCGACAATGTCCACGGCACAGCAGAACAGATCTGGAGTAAACGTGGCGCCAACTAACGCGGCGTATCCGCCATAGGAACCACCGTAGATTGCGACTCGCTGAGGATCGGCTACGCCGCTATCGACGGCCCATTTGACCGCATCAACCAGATCGTCGTGCATGCGTCCGCCCCACTCGCGGTTGCCTGCGTTGAGAAAGTCTTTGCCGTATCCGGTTGAACCGCGGAAATTTACTTGGAGACATGCGTAACCACGGTTGGCGAACCATTGTGCTTCCGGGTCGTACCCCCACGTATCTCGATGCCACGGACCGCCGTGCACATTGAGTACCACTGGCAACCCTTCGACGCTTGCAGCCGCCGGCGGTTTTGTCAGGTAACCGTGAACAGTCAGGCCGTCTCGAGTCTCGTATGAGATGGGTTGCGTGTGGGCGAGTGTGTACTGAGTGAGTTCGGGGCGGTTGTGAAAAAGAAAACGACCCGTCTTTGTCGCGCGATCGAACGCATAGTATGATACGGGAGCAGCGTCTTCCGTAAAACCCACAAGCCATACGTTGTCGTCTGCAGTCTTGTCGTAAATACTGAAGTCGCCGGGGTTCAGTTGCTTTATTGCCTCGACGTCGGAAGCCAACGAACGATCAAGGACGGTCCACTCGTGCCGTGCGCGTGTGACTCCCACCATTTCTATTTCGTAACTGTCTTCGTTGATCCGTACCGATGTTACGTCGTAGTCGGGATCTGACGCGATGACGTGCACGGCAGCGGTATTGATGTCGATCTTCACCAACCTTCCGGTGTTGAAATCGCGCGCGTCGATTGCGTGAATGGACCGCCCATCCTTGGTGAACCCGATCGGGGTACTGGAAAGGCCGTCTTCGGCGGACCACGTCACGAGGGTCCGCCACTCGCTGTCGGGAGTGTCGCGGACGAGAAAAGAAAACCCGCCATCTTGGTTGGTTGCCTGTGCGCCACGAACGTGCAAGTCGGCATCGACGATCCATCCAACGACATTGCCGGGGTTCTTTGCGAGAAGTGTGATTTCGCCGCTGTCCAGTTCGAGCCGATACGCGTCGTGAACTTTCGGGTTCTCTTTGTTCAGTGCGATGACAAGTGTATTGGGGAAGCGTTTGACGTATTCCACGAGTTGCACCTGGACCCCGTCAAAAGGGGTCAGAACTCGTGTATCACCCGTAGCGATGTCTGTCGCGTGCAGACGCCAATTTTCATCGCCGCCCTGATCTTGAACGTACAGGATCTGTGTGTTGTCGTAGGTCCAGGAGTAATCTCGAATACCACGATCGCGGTCTTTCGTCACGACGCGTTCGTCGTCGCCGTTTGTGTTTTTTACCCACACGTTTAGGACGCCGTCGTGAGGAGCGAGGTATGCGAGCTTTGTGCCGTCCGGCGAAATCCGGGGATTGGCTCTAGTTGGATTACCGAAGAGGACATCGCGCGGGATGAGTTGCATTGGATTTGCGATCAATGATTGTGATTAACGATTGCGGTGGTCTTCCGGCTCCAATCTCACCAACCAGATCGAAAATAACAATCGCAAACCGTCGATCACTACCGCCTTACCGCCTTACCGCCTTACCGTCTTCCGCCATACCGCCTTCCGCCATACCGCCATACCGCCATACCGCCATACCGTCTTCCGCCATACCGTCTTCCGCCATACCGCCC
>JAZDDC010000461.1:0-13052 GCA_036679565.1 Gemmatimonadota bacterium | reverse complement strand
GAAGATCCACGTCGCCAGTAACACGATTCGCCAATCCGTGGGTGTGGTTGGCCGGTTGTATGCGGTGGCGGGTGTTTGGATTGTGACATCACCGCCGGTTACTAGCGGTACGTGTTCGACGTTAATCGGTTCCGCCGCAACGAATGATGGCATTGACGTGCGTGCACTGCCAGGATTTGCGAGGGCGCCGACTTCTTGTGCGGCGGGTTGCGATGCGCCGACCCACGGGCGGATACCTGCGCCGTGTTGCAAGGTGGCCGTCACCATGCCACCAACGAGCGCGGTCTTCCACACAGTATCGCGAACGATGAGAGGCAGTTTGCTGCGGCGTCCGGCCACCAATGATGCAAGCGCTATCAGCAGTGTGCTGTGAACGGCGTACGTCAATAGCCAAGCGATGACCTGTTCGATAACAGGGTGGTCCGTCATGCCCCCTCCTCAAGTGACTTTCCTTTTTCCGCAATCAGTGCCCGGACACGTGCGAGGTCACCGGGCGAGATCTCCGTTTCCGTTATCAAATGGTTCACCAATTGTGCGATGTCCCCCTTGAACAATCGGGTCGTCAAAGCAGCGACCATGGATTGCCGGACCTCCGCCACCGAAACGGTGGGGCGATATACGTATTGCCGCCCCTCAACACGGTGGGTGACGACACCTCTCTTTTCCAACCGCGAAAGCAACGTGGCGATCGTTGTCGCGGCGAGGTCACGGCGATTCTGTAAAGCACTTCTCACCTCGGTCACCGTTGCTTCTCTTCGACTCCACAAAACATCGAGAAGTTCGAGTTGAAGCTCGGTCAACCCGGTCGTATCAGATGCTTGGGTCACAAAGTTCTCCTAAGAACGACACTAGTAATACTACATCTGTAGAACGTGATGTCAAGGAAAAGGGACATGCTCTCAAGCATGCCCCTTTTCACGCGCCATGCGTTGGACGGGCTTATTGAATCACGAGGGCGATTTGCGAACCGCTCGCGTCGATGTCCAACCGGGTAATCTGATTGACACCTCCAACAGAGAGATCCGCCAACTCTGACCAGCCCATCTCCGCAGACCATGCGTACAGGGAGGCACCCTCTCCCATGACGATCTTTCCATCGGGGGTCCAGGCGTAGTCTTCTGCACCCGGACGTGTTTCGGTCAAGACATTGATGGTGTTTGTCTCGAGGTCCAACGCCTTGATGACCCAGCGATCCTCAGTCTCTTTGTGTACGAAACTTACCGCATGTTTTCCGGGGATCCGATGTAACGAGCGGCCGATGTTTGTTTCGATTGTCTCGACCATCCCTGTTTGTGTGTCGGCAACCTGGAGGGTGACGGGATCGCCCAAGACGAACATTGCAATGGTATGCTCGTCCCCCCAGGCGTGATAACCAACCGGATGGATTTCTTCGAGGATGACGCGGGCATTGGACCCGTCGGCGTCGAACGCCCAGATTCGTTGCAGTGAGTCAGCATCTTGCCGGATAACGGAATATCCGTTCCCGTTGGGCATCGACGTCGCAGAATATTCCCCCTCCGGAGTGACCGCCATGGGTGTGGTGGTTTTTTCATTCAAGTCGTACCGGTAAATGTCGGTCTGGCCGTTACGTTGCGATGTGTAGAGGAGGGAGCGTCCGTCGGAGGTGAAATGGGGTTGGTTATCATAACCTTGATAATCTGCCACCAGCTTGAGGGAGCTGACCTGAAGCTGTCCATCGACGTTCGCCATGGATCCCAAGAGGATATCGAAGTTTGGCAAGGCGCTTGCCGATTCGTCTGCATCTGGCTCAGGGGTTTCCGTCTGGGAACAGCCGAGGATGGCGACGGAGATCGAAAGGGCCAACAGTTTCATTGGGCGAAGATACATGATTTTGGACTCGGGAGATGGCTTTTCGTGCCGATTCGGCTGGAAGAAGGATGGCCAGCCCGGTAGGTTTTGGGCTAGGTCGGAGATCACACGGTCAGGTGGGCAAGAGACCATCTGGCCCGGTTGTATCTAAGGAACACCTTCTCACGTCGGCTTCGAGGTTACAAACATGGTTGGTGCGAAAACAGGTCTCGGGATGCTGGTCGCGTTCGGGTTCGGGTTGGCAACGGCGGGCTCCGCTCAAACGCCCACACGGTTGGAAATCAACCCCGCATCCTTGTCGCTGGATGTTGGTGATACCGTCGTCGTGACCGCGACGGCCTATGACGAGGCGGGCAATGTGATGGACGTTCCGTTGACTTTCTTTTCCAGCTCCCGCCGTCGACTCGAGGTTGATCGGGGAGCGGGGACGGTTGTAGCGCACCGCGGCGGAGAATATACACTCAGTGTCCGGGTGCTCACCGCTCGAGATATTCGTGCGTCGATTCCGGTCATGGTTGAGTTTCCGGCACTTGCCAGTGTCGAGGTGACGCCGCTTGGCGAACGCTTCTTTGTCGGTGCCTCCGTCCGACACAGGGCAAAAGTGCTAGATGTCACCGGTGACGTGCGCACCAATGTCCCACCACGATGGGCCACCGACGATCCGTCGATTGCATCGGTGAATCGTTTCGGTGTGGTGACGGCACACCGCGAAGGTGACGTCACGATCACCGCGACCGCAGGAGCGGCATCGACCTCCCATGAGTACCGTGTTATCGCCAACCCGATTCGAACGGTCACGCTCTCGGCGTCACAAGACTCCGTCCGCACCGGGGATGTCATTCATTTTGAAGCTACCGCGTTGGACGCGCGTGGCCAACGTATCGAAGATGCGCCCGTCACGTTCAGTCTCATCGCCAGTCCGGACGATTCCGCGATCACCCAGTCGGCCACGGCTGAAGTTGATCAAAAGGGTCGGTTCGTTGCAGAGAAGGCGGGAGACTACACCGTCCTCGCAGTCGCTCCGGGCAACGTAGCGCAGCACACCGTCCGTGTGACGAACCGCGATGTATCGAGACGGATTGAATACGTCGGCCAGGGCCAAGTGAGCAACGTCCCAACCTCCGATCTTTGGATCTGGGAGGGTGTCGATGGCCGCGACTATGCGGTGACGGGTACATGGGGCGCGCACGGTGCGGCGTACTTCTGGGATGTGACCGAGCCGTCGAGCCCTGCGCTGGTTGACAGCGTTGTGGTTGATGCGCGTACCGTCAACGACGTCAAGGTATCCGAGGACGGACGAATTGCGGTAATTTCGCGTGAGGGTGCCTCAAACCGTCGCAACGGCCTCGTCATTCTGGACGTGACGAACCCGCGTAGTGTGCAAGTCCTCTCACGTTACGACGACGAACTGACGGGCGGCGTGCATAACGTTTTCGTTTATCAGAACCATGTGTACGCTGTTAACAATGGCCGTCGCTTCGATGTGATTAGTATCGAGGATCCAACCAACCCACATCGCGTGGGCCGGTTCGAGCTGGATACACCCGGTCACGGGATCCACGACATCTGGATCGTCAATGGGATTGCCTACACGTCCAACTGGGGTGACGGTGTGGTGATGATTGATGTAGGGAATGGTCGGTGGGGTGGCAGCCCATCCAATCCAGTGGAAATTGCGCGGTACCGAGATTCGGGTGGCCGTACACACGCCGCGTTTCCGTATGAAAGTCCAACCGGGCGCTTTTATATCTTCATGGGTGACGAAATAGGTCGCTCTGTGCCGGGCGGTGACCGCGATGGGTCACCGGAAGCAATGGCCGGATTTTTTCACATCGTCGATATGACCGATCCGGAGAATCCCGAAGAAGTTGCACGGTACGATGTCCCGGAGGCGGGTTCACACAATCTGTGGATCGAGGACGATGTCCTGTACGCCGCTTATTACAACGGCGGAATGCGTGCCGTGGATATCTCAGGGGAACTCAAAGGGAATCTCTATCGGCAGGGTCGGGAGATGGCCCACTACATGGCATTTGATCCCGAGGGGTTTCGTGCCAACGCACCGTTCACATGGGGCGGTCAACCTTACAAGGGCAATTTGTTCTTCGCCGAACACAACAGTGGTTTGTGGGCGGTGAAGATTCACCCTCGTACACAAGTTCTTACTCCGTGATCAATCGTTTTACTCTGTTCGCCATAACCTTCATGTGGCTCGGTGTGTTGACGCCGAGTCACATGAGTGGGCAGGATAAAGACCGGGCATATCTATTTTATGTGGCCTCGGAATCTGAAGACCAAGTGACGGTCGTTCGTTTCGATGCGGTACGCGGATTGTCGCGGGAAAAAGTCATCAATGTTGGGAACCTCCCGGCGGAGATGGAGGCGCCCCATGGCATCTTCATGGATCCGGACGGCGAACATTGGTACCTCACGCTCGGCCACGGATTCCCGTTTGGTTATCTCCTGAAATACAAGACAGGCGTTGACACGGTCGTGGCGACGGTTGAGCTGGGGATGTTTCCGGCCACGGTTGCTGTGCCGTCGTTTGGCGGACTTGCGCTGGCGGTCAATTCTGACTTTCACGGCGATAGGGTGCCGAGTTCCGTCTCGGTGGTTGATCTCGAATCAATGACAGAGATAGCGAGAACCGAAACGTGTACCATGCCACATGGGTCTCGTTTCAGCCCTGATGGTCTGAAGCACTACTCGGCGTGTATGATGGACGATCAGCTCGTTGAAATTGATGTTGTGACGCTGGGTGTGTCCCGCCGGTTAGATCTGCTAACCGGCACACTCGTGGGCAACGGTGTTATGCATGGCACGGATGACATGTCTACGCGAACGACTGGTATGATGGTCGCGGGCAGACAAGTGTGCTCTCCCACGTGGGTGGCGCCGACTCCGGATGGATCCAGCGTGTATGTGGCGTGCAACAAGGGTAACGAGGTCCTGGAGGTCGATGCGGAACGGTTCCAGATCACCCGACGATTTGATGTGCCGGGCGCCCCGTACAACGCGGCCGTGACACCGGATGGTTCTAAGCTCGTAGTGACGCAAAAAAGCGCCGGCACGGTCTCGGTGTGGCATCTCGCCTCGGGCGAACGGCTGGGGCTGGTTGAAAACACACGTCGTGTCACACACGGCGTTATTGTTTCCCCCGACAGCCGGTTTGCTTTTGTCACGGTGGAGGGGATTGGCGGCGAACCCGGTACGGTAGAAGCCATCGACCTGCAAACCATCCAGCGTGTGGACGCCATTGATGTTGGCAAACAAGCGGGTGGCATAACTTTTTGGCGTACGAACCCAATAGAGAACTGAATGGCGAACTCTTCTTTTGATGTCACGACCGGTGTAGATCTTCAGGAAGTCGACAATGCTATCAATCAGACGATGAAGGAAGTCACGCAACGTTACGATTTCAAAGGCGCGACATGTACGATTGACTTCGATCGGACCGGCGGTTTGTTGAAGCTGGAAGCGGATGACGAATTCCGCATGAAAGCGTTGTTTGATGTCCTACACGGCAAGTTTGTGCGTCGCAAAGTTCCGGTCAAGAACCTCGAGATCGGCGACGACGAACCCGCAGGTGGTAGCAGGATTCGCAAGCAAGTGTCGCTAAAACAAGGGATCCCCACCGAGACTGGGCGTACTATCGTCAAGGATGTGAAAGATCAGAAGATGAAGAAGGTCCAGGTTGCTATCCAAGGGGACCAACTTCGGGTTTCAAGTCCATCCAAAGACGCATTGCAAGACGTAATGGTGTTCCTGCGGGAACAAGATTACGGCGTGGAGTTGCAGTTTGGAAACTACCGTTAACAGCAAGCGCGTCGTCGAAACGAGTTGCCCCACTAAAACTCTCAACGCTCAGCTTTCAACACTCAACGTTCGTATGGCGTCCTGGAGAGTTGAGTGTTGAAAGCTGAGCGTTGAGAGTTGAACTTGCTTCTCCATCTCCTCAGAACGTCACTTGCATTATTCGGAGTTGAACTTGCTTCTCCATCTCCTCAGAACGTCACTTGCATTATTCGGATGCCGGTACGTACCCGGGTCGAGCCAAGTAAACCAACGGTGTTTTCCCCCCCAGCTAACCGGACCACACTAGGTGAGAATCTGAGCGCGGATGCACGCAGGTCCCGATTGTACGCGTTGGCGTCGCCAATGGCGGTCACCCCGCCCCACACCCAATTGACCAGATAGCCGAGCAAAAAGATCCCACCGACGGTGTAGCCGGCGTCGTCTTCGTCACAGAGGTTGAAATCGTCGTTGCATGCTGCGCTCAACCCGGCGACGGCGCCGATGATTGTTGCTCCACCGATGACAAGGTGCCGCACTCCATGACCGGAATTCCCACCGTAAAAAGACCCCACGCCGGGAAAGATGAGAAAACTGAGAAGACCGGCGAGGGCAGGGCTTTTCTCGCCGAATCGTCGTTCTTGTTGCATCTCGAAACCAATTGTTTGTAGCGCGGACCGTTCCGCCCATCCTGTGTTCAGTTGGGCTGCCGCATCTATTGGTTGAACGAACGTCATCGCTACGATGAGCGACAATCCTATTCTTGTAAGTTTCACGGTGTCTCCGAATGTTGTTCGTTAGATCTAAGGTAACTGCCCAATCAATCGGCAATGGGTCATACGTGGCCGTTTTGAGTAAGTTCCGTGATGACCGAGACTGGGGTTCGTCTGGACAAGTGGCTTTGGGCCGCACGGTTCTTCAAGACCCGTTCGCTTGCCGCCGCCGCGATTGACGGGGGCAAGGTGCAGGTCAACGGGTCTCGTGTGAAGAGAGGAAAACCGGTCCGCGTCGGCGATCGGATTCGGATTCGCAAAGGTTCGTACGAATCGACGATCGCGGTGGTCGAGCTTTCGGAACACCGACGTTCGGCAGCGGAAGCCGCGGTGCTTTACAGTGAGTCGGTTGAAAGTTTGGCAACAAGGAAACGATTGCAGGAGCAGCACCGCGCGGCGGCGGCGGCGTTCAAACCTACCAAAGGCCGCCCCACGAAAAAGGACCGGCGCCAGATTTCAGAGTTCAGGGGGAAGGACTGATGGCCCGTTAAGTGTTCCGGGTCGTGTCCGAAGAATGTGATTCACCTGCCAAACGGGACAGGACTTTTTCGCGCAGATCATTCGGAATGTCCAACCGTACCAGCTTGGTCCGCACCTCTTCGACTATTCGTTGTTCGAATGTAAAGTGTTGCGAGCAACCCTTGCATGCGTCTAAGTGTCCTTTGACCTCTTCGACGTCCGTCGAACTCAATTCACGATCAACGTAATCGTCAAGCCGTTGTAAGGCTTCTTCACAAGAAAGACAGTCGTCGTTGTTCATCATGTAGTGTTCTCGCTGCGTTGGTTAACTGGTCAGCAGTCCGTGGTCTTCTGCAAGTCTCCATAACCGCTGCTTGAGCAACCGCCGTCCACGGTGTATGCGTGACCTGACCGTGCCGATCGGTACGTCAAGAATATCTGAGATCTCTTGGTATTGGAGGTCTTGTGTGAAGTACAGTGTGCATACCTCGCGAAACTCATCGGGCAGTGCAGCCAAAGCGGTTATGACTTGCTCGGTGTCAAGCCGATCCACGATGTACCGTGCTGGATCAGCGGACTCACCCGAATCGATTTGGTGGCTGACGACGTTCCACATGAATTCATCTGATATTTCGTCCAGTTCAACAACCGCAGGCCTTCTCTTTTGTTTGCGGTAGTCGGAGATGAAACGGTTTCGGAGAATAGTAAGAAACCACGCCTTAAAGTTCGTCCCCCGTTCAAAGCGGTGAAACGCTCGGAAAGCAGCCAAAGATGCTTCTTGCACCAGTTCTTCAGCGTCGTCCTTGTTATTGGTCAGGTGATACGCCGTCCGGTACGCTGGGTCGAGGATCCCTTCGAGGAGCGCCGTAAACGGTGACTCGAGGGTGTTCTCGTGCGATGCCACTGACATCGATCGCGTTCTTCCTGTCGTGAATGGAAACGTCGTGTGGGCCAATCGAGTTTCCGAAGGTTACGAAACAATCTCACTTACCGGAACCATCGGCTATGGCGTGCCTCGACTGAGGGTATCATCCGACTAGCCGGCTCGGTTGTTGGTGGTGTCTGCGGTCAGGCGCCACCCTCCCGAAACGTCTCTCCCGGGTTTGGAAGTCGCTAATGGCGAAACCAAGTTCGCGTTCGCGGAAGTCGGGCCACGGGGTGTCAGTGAAGTGTAGTTCCGCGTAGGACAGTTCCCACAAGAGGAAATCTGACAGACGCCGCTCACCCGCGGTTCTGATTAGGAGGTCCGGGTCCTGCACGCCCGTCGTGATCAGCGTGTGCAATTCGTCCGGATCAACCACGGACGGGTCTGAACCGTTCCGTACAGCGCGCTGAACTAACTCCCGAGCGGCCGACGTGATCATGGCCCGTGAGCTGTAGTCGAGTGCCAATCGAAGGTGGAGCGTCTGACAGTGGCGGGTGTCGTACTCCAAACGTTCGAGGGCGCGAATGACCGGTCGGGGAATTCTATCGCGTCTGCCGATTGCGGTAACGCGGATGTCGCGTGCTTGTAGTTCCTGGCGTTCGCGAGAACAGTAATCTCGTAGCAGTTGGAATAACTTGCGGACCTCGGTGATGGGTCGTTTCCAGTTGTCGGATGAAAAGGCGTACAGGGTCAATATCCGGATCCCATGGTCCGGGGCGGCTCGCACTATGGTGCGCAAACTCTCAACACCCTCTTCGTGACCTTTCCAACGTGGCCAACCCCGCTGCTGTGCCCAACGCCCATTGCCATCCATGATGATCGCTACATGCACTCCTAACCTCCCCGTCCTAAGGCATCCCGGGCTTTGCCCAAGATTGCTTCCATCTTGATCAGATAACTCTCGAGTGCTTTTCGGCCACGCGGTGTCAATTCGTATTCGGTCCGTGGCTTTCTGTCCGCAAAACCCTTAGTCACTTTGATATACTTGGCGTTCTCCAGTTTCCGGGCATGTACACTCAGGTTGCCGTCAGACATGCCGAGGATCTCCTTCAGCTCCCCAAACGTGAGCGAGCTGTTGGCCGCCAACGCCGAGACAATACCGAGTCGTTTGCGCTCATGGATCAGTTGATCGACACCCTCCCCCGCATCAACCGCCATGACGATGGATGATGTAGGCCCCGAAAAGGACGTGAGCACCGCCAAAACCGATGGCGAGCAAAACCAATCCATTGCTTGGTCGCACTAAAGCGACCGCCCCAAATCCCAGCATCACCAATCCCATCCAACGCAGAGCGCGCACCGAAAACATGCCGCTGGCCGTGACGCCTGCTCCGTATACAGCAAGCCACGTTCCCGGTATGAGGAGTTGGGCATCTTGGGCGGCCAACGCTTGAGTTAGCAAAGCTCCCGCAATCAGCGCGGGTACCAATCCCCACGCCATTTTCCGAAACGACCCAGACCAAAGTGGAACCTCGAGTCTTCGGGCTTTTATTGCATTGGCGGTGGCGGAACAGGCGAGGGCCACAAACGCGGCGGGTAACCAAACGTTGAATGGCGCGGCTTCACCGGTTGCGTAAGCCAGCCAGGCTGCGACGAGACCCACGCCACCGACGGCCACCAGGCCCCACCCGGACACGGCGGTGAAGGTTGACGCGGTTTCCATCGTTTGCCTGATGTAGCTCAGTGTATCTTCAGCGATTTGGCGATCGTCGCTCGTTGGCATGGCCACCTGGGGTCAAATTATGTGTCAATTCAAAGAACTTTATATTACAAAGTATAAGAACGTATCGGTTGTTGCAAGACAAAACTGGAAGGGTACCCTTGAGAACTGCGTGGGGGCCTCGTAAGATTTCCCGCCTCAGCATTAGATCAACCCGGACGGAGTTATGTCACTTCTTAGGTTAGAGGGTGTCTCAAAGTCGTTCCACGAAGTGACCGCCGTGAACGGTGTGTCATTCGATATCGATCGTGGCCAGGTGGTGGGTTTCTTGGGACCCAACGGGGCTGGGAAGTCGACCACGATGAGAATGATTACGCAGTACCTGGAACCCGACTCGGGTAGCATCACGATGGATGGGCAACCGTTGTCCTCGGGGTCGGTGGAAGCAAAACGACGGATCGGATACTTGCCCGAAAACAACCCGCTGTACACCGATATGCTTGTCTTCGAGTATCTCGAGTTTGTCGCCCGGCTGCGCGAGATTGTCGGCGCTCCCGCCAAAAAAGCCATCGATGAGGCAGTGGTCGCGACAGGAATCCAGGATGTGTACTACCGGCCGATCGAGGAATTGTCGAAGGGGTTTCGACAACGTGTTGGGTTGGCACAGGCCATCCTGCACCGACCCGACCTGTTGGTGCTCGACGAGCCCACGGAGGGTTTAGATCCCAATCAACGAGTGGAGATTCGGCGTTTGATCGCCGACCTTGGGCAAGCGCGAACCGTGATTCTATCAACACATGTCTTGCCCGAAGTCCAAAACACATGCTCACGACTCCTGATTATCAACCGTGGCGGCATTGTGGCGGATGGTCGGGTTGATGATTTGGTGGCGCAGGCATCGGGGGCGTCTCAAATCCGAGTGGAGGCTGAGGGCGCCAACGTGTTGGAAAGTCTCAAGGCTGTTTCCGGGGTGGCGTCGGTGTCGGCGGCGCCGGCGGAAGGTGGGCGGTTTGGAGCGACCGTAACGTCGGAGAGTGGGTCCGACCCGCGACCCGCCATCTTTGCCGAAGCGGCAAAACAGGGTTGGACACTCTACGAGCTGCATCGTGAAACCCAAAGTCTCGAAGAGCTATTCCTGCAACTCACCGGATCTCCCGAAAACGTCGGCAACGGTGCGGAAGGTGAAAATTGAAGGCGACTCAAAGCCCTGTTCGATCAACCGACGGGCTATATCCTACTGATCGTTTTCCTAGGCGTTAACAACTTTCTGTTCTTTCGCCAGGCGTTCTTGTTCAACGTCGCGTCGTTGCGCCCAATGTTGGACCTGATGCCTTGGCTCCTCTTGTTCTTTATACCGGCGGTTACCATGCGGTCGCTTGCCGAAGATGTGCGAAGCGGCACGGTGGAGGTCGTGCTCAGTCATCCCCTCACCGAATTGCAGTATCTGCTCGGTAAATACCTGGGACAGGTCCTTTTCGTTTGGACCGCGATCGGTCTGACCATGGCTATTCCGTTGGGTTTGTCGCTCGGTGCGGATATGCATGTAGGAGTCGTGATCGCCCAGTACTTTGGGACTGCGCTTTTGACGGCCGGACTTGTCGCCGTTGGTGTGTGGTCGTCTTCACTGACAAAAAACCAAGTAACGGCGTTTATCGTCGGTGTGTTGGTGATGTTTCTCTTGGTGTTGGTGGGCATGAACCCGCTATTGCTCGGTTTGCCGCCGTCGCTCGCTGCGCTCGCAGCACGTATGGGCGTGTTGTCTCATTTCCGTGACATTGCGCGAGGAGTGATCGACTTACGTGACGCCATTTACTTCGTCACGTTGGCGGCAACGTTCCTCTCGTTGTCATACGTGGCCGTCATGCGGCGGAAACTTTCGCCTAAGGGCGAAACCCTACAACGGCTCCGTATTGGTGTCTTTGTCATCGTGGCCGGACTCATTGTGGTAAATCTTTTTGGCCGCCGTATTGGCGGGCGTCTTGATCTCACACCGGGCCGGGCATACACACTTTCGGCGGCAACAAAAGACATTGTCCGAGGCGTGGATGACTTGGTGACCATAAAGCTCTTTGTGTCGGATGATCTACCACCTGAGGTGGCCCTCTTGCGGCGGGATATCGACGACCTGTTGCGTGACGTCCGCTCGGCGTCTAACGGAAACGTGCGTCTTGTTGTGCAGGATCCGTCCGAGGACGAAGATGTAGAGGCCGAAGCGCGAAGTCTTGGCATCCCACCCATCCAATTTAATGTTGTCGGCGAATCACAGTTCACGGTTCGAGACGGTTATCTCGGTCTTTCGGTGCAACATGCCGATCAAACGGAAATCATTCCGTTTATCCAGCGCACGGATGACTTGGAGTATCGGTTGGCTTCCTTTGTCAACGGCATGGCCGACACGACGAAAGCGAAAGTCGGCTACTTCATCTCTCAGTCGGAGCAAATTCCGGGTGCCACGTACCAGGTGCTCCGTGAGCAATTGTCCCAATCGTATGAGGTGTCGTCGTTCACGTTGGCAAGCGACTCGAGCATACCGTTGGACGCCAAGGCCATCGTACTCATCGGATCACCCGACTCGTTGACCGCCGGCCAGACGGCGCGGATGCAGCAATATTTGAATGACGGCGGCGGTGTACTTGTCTTGGCGGCAGGTATGGCTCTCGGCGAACAACAGTTTGCGTCGCAACGGCCGGTTGCGTGGAATGACGTACTGGACCCGTACGGCGTTTCGATTGAGCCAAACATGGTTTACGATCTCATTTCGTCGGAACAAGTTCAGTTGCGGACGAATTTTGGGATGTTGTTGCGGCCCTACCCCCTGTGGGTTCGCGCGCTCAGCACACAGGTAAGCCCGGTCAACCAGGGTGTGGAGACGGTGTTTGCGCCGTGGACCAGTTCCATTGACACCTCCGGGGTCGTGGAGGGAACGGTGACACCGCTTTTCACGACGTCGCAGGCCGGTGGCCTCGAGGCCAATTTCGTGATGCTCGATCCCAACCGTCAGTTTTCGGACGCGGATTTGGGGGTCCAACTCGTCGCGGCGCTTGTCAATCCACTGGCCGTGGATAACCCAACCGGCCCGACCGGTCGTGTCGCAATCGTTGGTACCAGTCAGATGATGCTCGATCGATTCCTACAATCGAACCCGGGGAATTTGGCGTTTGCTTTGAATGTGGTCGATTGGTTGGCACAGGATGAGGCGCTCATGAGTATTCGCGCAAAGAACCGCAATCCGCCGACTCTTGTTTTTTCCAGTGAAACGAAAAGCAATTTCGTACGGTACTCCAACATCATCGGGATACCACTGTTGGCGGCGTTGGCGGCCGTCCTACGAATGTTGAAACGGCAGCAACTTGCAAAACGGCGCTTTGAGCCATTGGTCGAAGGAGTGACATCGTGAGTCTGGATCTTCTCAAGCGTCTTGCGATGGGTCTTGGCGCGTTGATCGTTCTATGGGTTGCCGCGGAAATCATTCGGGGCAATCCCAGTGACGGGGTTACCGAATTTGCGTTGTTGGAACCGGATGCCGATCAACCAGATTCGATTGTCGTCACTCGTGCAATCGGTGATGTTTCGTTAAAAAGAGTCTCCGATGATGTTTGGTCGGTCAATGGGC
>JAZDDC010000460.1:0-4540 GCA_036679565.1 Gemmatimonadota bacterium | reverse complement strand
TCGAGTAGTAGAGGGCTCATGTGTAACGAAAACGACGGGTGATCGGTACAAGATTATTAAGCGGCGTTGCCTAACGTTGACATCGATCGAAAGGCTCGTCTAAAGATCGTGACATATCCCAAGGATGAGGCCGTCATGTCTGCCGTGCAAGCGCCTGGCAACGAAGCTCTCTACGCGCATCCTCTGGCGCTGTTTCTTGCGCAGCGACCGGGTACCGCCGACGAAGCGGCGCATATCATGCACCGCGATCTGACGCGTCGTCAATCGGTGGAAGCGTATGCCGTGTTGGCATGGGTCGAGCCTCAACGGGGCGATGTGATTGCCGCCTTGGATGCCTCCGAGAAAGCGCGGGCGTGGGGGTCTCCGACGCCGACGATGGACTACGTGCACGGTCGTGTGCTGGACGCAATTAAGCGCCCTGACGAAGCGATTGAAATGTTTGCAAGCGCACTCGGGAACATGCTCTTCCTCGAGCCGCATGCGAGACGTCGTGTGAAGTCTTCCGGCGTGTGAGGGCACACGCCAGCCGTATTCCTCTAGTATGGCGTGCTGCCAACCTTTTGGGTCTAGCGGTCATCTAATTGCTCGATTAGCATATATACGATCGGCGCAATTATGTCTGACTTACTGGACCCGCGGCATGCTAGATCAGAACTCGACCACACTCAGTTCCCTCGAATACCATGTCCTGCTAGCGTTGGCGGACCGGTCGCTTTACGGCTACGCGATACGTCAGGCCGTCGAAACCGAATCCGGGGGGGCGCTGGCCCCTCGAGCCGGTTCTTTGTATCGGGTCCTAGCGCGCCTCATGACATGGGCTCTCGTCGTCGAGACAGACCCGGAATCGGCTGCGGACGAGCCCCATCCGGGTCTCGAACGGAAGTATTACGCGCTTACCGCACAGGGATCGAGGGCGGTCATGGCTGAGGCTCAGCGACTACGCCGCGCCGCCGACCTCGCGGAGCAACGGCTTGGTCTGGACGGTGTCGAATGAGCACTCCCAATCGGTAACAGGGAAACCTGCTTATGAGTGAGCTTCCTCGGTTCGTCCGTGTTGTGCTGGCTTTGCTGATCAGAGCGTTTCCACAAGAGTTCAGGCGTGTGTTTGGAGACGGCATGCTCGATCTCGCGCACACCGAGTATAGACGGGCCCGTGCAAAGGGAAAGACACGAGCCGCGATCTTTTTCGCGGTAACGAGCTGGGATCTTGTGAGGACAGGTGTAACGGAGCGACTGAAACCTGCTTGGAAGCGGTCACGACCGAACGAGCAAACGAAACGGGAGTTTGGGTCGATGCTGGAAAACTGGATGAAGGACCTCATGCATGCGGCGCGCCGGCTGATCCGGGCACCCGGCTTCACGTTTGTTACGGTTCTGACACTCGCGCTCGCCATCGGATCGAACGTCGCCATCTTCAGCGTAGTCGATGCCGTCCTGCTCGACCCACTGACGTTTCCCGATTCGAGACAACTCGTCTCCATTCGAGCGTCGGCCCCTGGTTCCGACTTCCCCGAGGAATTCGGCGTGTCGGAGGAATTCTACGTGGAATACCGCGAGAACGCAGACCTGCTCGAGGACATCGGCATATACAATGGATTTGGCGCCACGCTGCGGACGGATGAGTTCGCTGAACGGTCTCGGATGTCGTCGGCGACCTATTCGTTTTTCTCGACACTCGGTGTCAATGCAATACTCGGACGTGTCCCGGGTCCCAACGATGTCGATGACGTTGCGGTTATCAGTCACGCGCTTTGGACGACACGGTTTGGTGCGGATTCTTCGATACTTGGGCGGTCATACGAGATGGCCGGGGCGCAACGCACGATAATCGGCGTGATGGGACCGGACTTCCACATCCCCGAGGAGAAGACCGCCATTTGGATACCGGAGGTCGTCGACCCTTCGGACGTGGTTGTCGGCCGGTTCTTCTGGCGTATGGTGGGACGTCTCAAGCCGGGAGTGAGAACCGAGGAACTCATGGTCCAGCTTAGGCCCCTCGCTGCGCGACTGCCTGAACGGTTTGGGGGATCTGCCAACTACACACGCCTTATGGAACAGCACCGTCCTGTGGTGGGGTCGTTCAAGCAGTCGCTCGTCGGTGATGTTGCCACACCACTGTGGGTGCTGCTTGGCACGGTCATCATAGTCTTACTCATTGCCTGCGCCAACGTGGCCAACCTATTCCTCGTTCGCTCCGAAAGTAGGCAACGCGACCTAGCCGTGCGCCAAGCACTCGGCGCGAGCCGTGGGCGTCTGGTTCAAGCACAAATGGCGGAGGCCCTCTTGCTGGCCGGGATGGGAGGAATCACGGGAACGGCGCTCGCCATGGCCGGCGTGCCTCTCCTTTTGAGTGCGGCTCCTGAGGGTGTCCCTCGCATTGACACCGTGAGCATTGACGCAAAGGCGTTGGTCTTCATGGCGGTGCTTGCCGCATCGACCGCGCTGGTCTTTGGTCTGATACCGGCTCTGCGATCGTCATCGACGGGTCTCGTGCAGAGCCTTCGGTTTGCCGGACGGGGAAGCGCCACGGCCCGACCCAAGCATCTTGGCCGTGACACACTCGTCACTCTGCAAACCGCCCTGGCCCTCGTGTTGCTCGTGGGCTCAGGTTTACTCGTGCGCAGTTTTTGGAGCTTGCAGAATGTCGATCCGGGTTACGACACGCAAGACATCTTCAGCTTCCAGATAGCACCATCGGGAGATTATCCGGACGGACCGTCGTTGGCGCGCTTCCATTATGGTTTCATGGAACAACTCGCCAGATTACCGGGCGTGCAGTCCGTCGGTGTCGTGCGTGAACTCCCGTTAGACGAGCGACCGGCATCCACTGCGTTCGTCACTGAAAACTCGAGGGACGACGGACAGACCGATCCATTCGTTACATACACGCATTCCGGCGGGGACTATTTCCGGACGATGGGGATTGCATTGCTGAGTGGCCGCCTCTTTACGCGGGCGGATCACGAAACAAGCCTTGGCAATGCGATTGTAAGTCAAGCCGCAGCCGAGCTGTTGTGGCCCGGGCAAGATCCTATTGGCCGGCGATTCCGTTTCTCGTCTGATGACACAGGGTGGGAAACGGTCGTAGGCGTTGTCGAGAACATACATCAGGCTGATTTTCGCGTTTCAGAAGGCGAGTTGATTTATCTGCCGATGGTGGGTCGGTCGCCCAGAAGCTGGGCTGTTAACTCGCCGGGCTACGTCATAAGAACGACGCGCGCCGAGACGATTGCATCGGAGGTTCGGGAGCTTGCCCGACAGTATGATCCGGGTGCTCCGATGTACGCGGTGCATACGTTGGAGAGCCTAGCCGCGGAATCGATGGTTCGACTTTCATTCACGATGCTAACACTGGGTCTCACGTCGGTGCTTGCGTTGATACTTGGCGCCGTGGGACTCTATGGCGTGTTGTCGTACGTGGTAACACAACGCACTCGGGAGATTGGTCTTCGCATGGCATTGGGAGCGAGGGAACACGATGTGCGCTGGATGGTTGTTCGACAAGGAGGGCGCCTGGCCCTGGTTGGCGTCTTGCTCGGCATCGTTGGCGCGTTGGGGGTCACACGTGTACTCAATAGTTTGCTGTTCGGGATCCAAGCAATCGATGTGTCCACGTTTGTCGGTATGTCGGGCGTGATGCTCGCGGTGGGACTCGTCGCCAGCTACGTACCTGCTCGACGCGCCTCGTCCGTCGATCCCCTTCAGTCGTTGCGGGCGGAATAGGCGGGAAGTTGAGAAGGCCCGCGAGAGCCGACCGACACCCTCTCCGCCGATCAGACGACCTGGATTTGGCGATGCACCTTCACCAACCGATTCACTCGCGACCCGTTGCGCGACTTCGTCCGAGACCCTGAGCGCTTGCTCCGCATCCTCGGCGTTTGTCCTGGTACATGAGCATCCGCGTGGCCTTCCCGCCTTCGACCACAAACTCGAAGTGAGATAGTGACTGTCTGTAGAAGAAATGCGTGTCAGATGAGGGAGTGGCCTCGATCCGTGCTCTCCCGGAGGTCGGGTTAGCTGGAAGTAAGCCAGTGGGCTTCGGGCTGACAAACGCGAGGGGAGAAAGTCACTGGAGCGTCGGCGATGGCATGCGGACATCGCGCCAGGGCTATCCCTCGAACCGACCGGACTTCTCGTAGGGTACATTTCCCCGACCGTCTCCGGTTACCGGGCACGATCGGGGATTCTGACGTTGCGGTTCGCTTTCTATATGTCGTATCCAACGAGACCCAAGAAGTTGTACGCCCCGGGTCCAGTTGCGGTCGCGGCTTGCACCTGGGATTCTTCTGAAAGACTCAGTGCACCCGTTGCCGATACCTCATAGTGTGAAATGGTAAACGTCTGATACGCACCGAGTACATATAAGTGTCGATTGTCTCCGGTTACGTACATGTCCTTTGTGTCACCTGGCGGAGTGCCTGCCTTCCGCAACGCGTAGGCGGTCTCGCCGCGAGATCCAACCTTGCTCACGTTGCCCCATGCATCGATGTCGAATTCACTGATCAAGTTTCCGCCAAAGCTCGACAGATAGAGCTTGTTG
>JAZDDC010000046.1:0-4321 GCA_036679565.1 Gemmatimonadota bacterium | reverse complement strand
ACAGGCAGAGAGCGCGCAGAGTTTGTTGCGCAGTTCCTAGAACAATTGCAGACCGTTCCCGGTGTCGTCCAAACCGGGGGTGTGAGGCGTTTGCCTTATCAGGGGTTTGCATGGACAAGTGATTTCACAATCGACAACTGGGCAGCCGACGAGTTTGGCGTGGAGATCAGACACCGGGAAGCAACTCCGGATTACTTTATGACTATGGGTGTCCCACTCCTCTCCGGGACACTATTCAAGAAACGATTGTCGGAAGACGAAGCCGTTCCCGTAGTAGTCAACCGGGCTTTCGCAGATCGCTATTTCCCGAATGAAAGCCCGGTCGGGCGAAGAATCGCATTCGACCGGTCTGCAAATGAACAATCCTATTGGTACCCAATTGTTGGCGTGGTCGGCAACGAACGAATGTCAGTAACCGCCGAGCCGATGCCAGAGGTGATAGCTCATCTGATAGGCGACATGCCACGGACGGTGCGGATCGCAGTCAAGACTTCGGTTCCGCCACTCGGCATCATGCCGGAGGTGCAATCCACGTTGCATACGTTAAACGCCGACATTCCAATCGTTGCGATTCGCACGATGGAAGAGGTTGCGTCCGAAGCACTCGCGTCCGACCGTTTTCTCATGACCTTGCTCAGCGTTTTCGCCGTGGTGGCGCTCGGACTGGCGGCAATTGGGGTGTACGGTGTCGCCGCGCAGGCCGCCAAAGCCCGAACACGAGAGATTGGCATTCGTCTGGCACTCGGAGCCACCGGTCACGCTATCATCGGAACCTTGGTGACACGCGGAATGTTATTCGCTGGCGGCGGCGTTCTCTTGGGTCTCGCCGGTGCGGCGCTGGGGGGCCGAGTCGTGCAAGGCGTCCTTTTTGGCATTGAACCCTCAGACCCCACGACATTGCTGGCGGTGGCCGTCATCCTAAGTGCCGTGGCCGCAGCATCCAGCTACATACCTGCATGGCGCGCAACCAAGGTTGACCCGGTAAAGGTGCTCAAAGCAAACTAGCGGTGCCTCCGGGCACTAATATTGCGCACGAAAGCAATAGCTATTATTCTTTCATGTGATGAATACACAAGCGGTGAGAACAGCACCAGTACCGGAGACGGTGCTCACAAAAGCCACGCTTTCGGCGGCCGAACGGCTCGGGTTGAAGAACCGAGAGGTCGCCAAGATCCTTGGTGTTAGCGAGGCTTCGGTATCAAGACTTGGGTCCATACGTGAGCTTGATCCCACCAGCAAGGAGGGGGAACTCGCGTTGCTCTTTTTGCGCCTTTTTCGAAGCTTGGATGCAAACGTGGGAGGAAACGAAGAGAAAGCAAGGGCGTGGCTGGACGCTCCAAACAACCATCTCTCGGGTGTACCCCGAGAACGCATGTACACTGTGAGTGGACTCGTGGATGTCGTTCAATATCTGGACGCAATGCGCGGGCGACTCTAAGTTTCGCGTGCTTCACCTGGAGGCGTTGCGCGCAGTCGAAGCGCAGCACCAGGTAGCGACGCGAAAGTTGGTCGATAGCGACGACGAGCAAGCTTTACTAGAGGATTTGATTGAAAGCGTCAAACCCCCGAATGATGTTGGGGGCCATCTGCACTACCTACTGGCTGCGCCGTTTCGGTACCCACCCCTGCCACACGGTTCCCGTTTTGGAACACGTAAATATCGTAGTATGTGGTACGGCGCAGAAACGCACCGAGCGGTCTTTGCCGAAACGGCTTACTACCGACTTCTCTTCATCGACGGTACAAATGCCGACCTCGGCACACTGCAGATATCTCTCACCGTTTACCACACGACAATCAGAACGACGCGCGGGATAGACCTCGCCGTGGATCCGTTCGACTCATATCGACGCAAGATCTCATCGAAAACGCGATACAACGCATCTCAGCAACTGGGTGCGGACATGCGGACATCTGGTGTCGAGGCATTTCGATATCGTTCCGCTCGAGATCGGCGGGGCGGTACCAATATTGGAGTATTTGACCCGGTGGTTTTTGGACGACGAAAACCTCGCGGGTTCGAAACCTGGGCCAGCACCGCGACCGCGTCCTATGTCGAGTTGAGAAAACGAGATTACTTTCGACGGGTTGTTTACACCTTCCCCCGTTCTGATTTTCTCGTCAACGGGAAGTTGCCTAGCGCGGCACCTTGAGCACAGATTGAAAGCATCCAAACGTCCATCCGCAGACGGTATATAATAAGGATTACGCGATGTCCGCCTGGACATTCGCAAACCCCTGATTCAGCGAGGGAACCATGTTTCAAATCACCTCCCGCAGTCGAAACTACTTGGGCGCCACGGTGGTCTTGGTACTCGCTGTCGGTCCAACGTCGTTGGCGGTTGCCCAAGACCAAGGTCAACGTCCCATGACGTTTCTCGACGCACAACACATGAAACGAGCGGGATCGTACGCGCCCAGTCAGGACGGAAAATGGATGCTCTACACCGTTACGACACCGGATTGGCAGGAAGACACACGCCAGTCTGACATTCACCTCGTTTCGTTGGAGCGTGGTGTAAGTTCAACCCGCCAGATGACCTTTACGGATGACAAGGACGAAACGTCCCCGGAATGGTCGCCGGACGGCAGCTTCTTCCTATTTCTGTCCGATCGCGGTGCCGCGACCACCAGAAATCGCAACGAGCAGACACAGGGCAGCCCGGATCGAGCCGGGAAGAACCAACTTTACTTTATGCGACCGGACGGAGGGGAAGCGCGTAAGATCACCGACGCGAGCGGCGGTGTTTCAGATTTTCAATTCAGCCCGGACGGGCAATGGTTGGTGTTCCGGAGCGGACGCACCGACGAGGCGCAACTCCATCGCATCCCCGTGGACAACATTGTGTCCGCTGATCCCGAAGCATTGCCCGAACAAGCGGCGGGCGTTGAACGCTGGGAATGGGCCCCTGATGGTCAGCGCATTTATTTTCTGACGCCTGTCAGCGTAAATGCTGACGAGAAGAAACGGCGTGACGAGGGTTTCACGGTAAATATTCGCAATCTCGAGACGCCCTTAGTGAATTTGTGGTCGTTGGATCTGGCACAACTCACAAGCACTCAACTTACGTCCGACTCGAATTACACGGTTGAAAACTTCAACATCTCCGATGACGGTCGTTGGATCGGTTACCAGGGCATCTCAGCGGAGCGTTATGAACGGAACATCACCGAAGAGCGTATCAACGGAGATCTGTACCTGCTTCAGGTCGCAACAGGTGACATCGAACGTCTCACCAACAACGATGAAGTAGGCGAACAAGGTCCGACGTTCTCGCCGGATGGTCAATGGGTGGCGTTTGGCGCGGCCGATGACCTAACACGTTACACTATGAAGAGCCGCCGCGTGTACGTTCGCGCCGTGGCGGATCGTGGCGGTGCGTTCAGAAAACTCGGCGGATCGTTTCACGACCACGTGGGACTCGGGTTTTGGTCGGACGACAGTAGGACGATTTATTTTAACAGCGGTGTTCGCGCCACGCGCCAACTGTTGGCGCTCGACATCGAAGAAGACGAAGTACGACAAGTAACGTTCGAGGATGCGTCGTTGTCAGTCAACAAGGATGAAGATTCCGGCATCCTGCTTATCAACTACCAAGATCCAGCAACGCCGTTGACGGCGTTCACCGTTTCTTCCATAGATCGCGTACGCGACCGGAACTCCTGGCTGCAACTTACAGACGTCAATCCGCAAATACGTGAACTCGCGTTGGGCTTAGAAGAAGAGATCACGTGGACATCCACTGACGGGAAAGAAGTTGGCGGCGTGTTGGTGAAACCGATCAATTACCAACCGGGCCAGCGTTACCCACTTATCGTGGCCATACACGGCGGCCCGGCCTCGGCGGATGTCTTGCGTTTCAACGGCGGTTACGGTGCCCAAGTGTACGCCGGCGCTGGTTACGCGGTACTCAAGCCAAACTATCGAGGTTCCTCTAACTACGGTGAAGAGTTCCGTACGGAAATTGTTGGCAACTACTTCCCACAGGGCTACGACGACATAATGACCGGGGTCGATTACCTCATAGACCAAGGCATCGTTGACGGTAACCGGATGGGAGCACTTGGCTGGAGCGCTGGTGGCCACTGGTCCAACTGGATCCTGACACATACGGATCGTTTCAAGGGAATCAGTTCCGGCGCGGGCACTTCCAACTGGATCTCTATGTATGCGCAAAGCGACGTGCAGCGTAACCGTCAGTACTATCTTGGCGACGAGCTTCCCTACCGTGATTTCGACGCCTATTGGGAGCAGTCACCCATTAGGTATATGGAAAACGCAACAACACCGACCATGGTGCATGTCGTCGAGGGCGATCCC
>JAZDDC010000459.1:0-5125 GCA_036679565.1 Gemmatimonadota bacterium | reverse complement strand
GGCTCCTTTCTTTCTCAAGGCCAGCCAATCCTCGATGGGTCTTCCGCTACAGCCCCTTACATATACCGCGTACATGTTATTCGGCGTTTACGGGACGGACTGGAGTTGGGCTGAGCTTTTTCGATAGCACCGCGCATGCCCGGTACACTGTACCGCGCGTTTCCGGTCCTGTGCTCTGGCGATATAGCGTCGTCGATTCAACATGGAGAGCACAAGACATTCAAGGCATCGACTATTCCAGCATGTTGTTAGGCTTGGCTGCGTACTTTCTCGGAAACGATTTCTTCACGGAAAACAATGACTATGCAAAGTTAGTCCGCCCGTGACTCAATGGTCGCGAAACGCTTCGTTTGACAGAACTTCAGCGCCTCACCCGCATCTCAGCCCACGCGCCCGCGTGGTCTGAGGGCCAAAGTCCCGTGGGTGTCCGGTCATCAAGTTCCTCCCCAACCACGTCAGCCTGCGCTGGCTCAACCAGCGGAGTCAGCGAGAATGCGGGATTACGAACGAGAATCAAATCGATTCGAGCCGTGAGCTCCGAAACTGTGTTTCGAAGGTCAGCTGCCTGACAGCACGTTAGCCCAAGCGGAGACGAATCCTGCAACGTCCAACTATCCAGATAGCCAGCTTGAACCAACGTTTGATACGAAGGACCCGACGGCGCGGAGCTATTGAAGTCGCCCATCAACACAACTGGTAGAGACTCCGTGACCCATTGGGCAATCAACTCTGCGGCCTGTAATTGCCGAATGGCGTTATCGGCCGGCTCCAAATGTGTGCTCACAAAACGGTACTGTTGCCCGTCGATTTCAGCACTGATTGTAGCCCACCCACGACGAACGGACACCGTGTCGGATCCGACAGCAAAGCTGAGCGCCGCTTGAAAACTTGCCGGGTCCGAATCTATGACACGCACATCCTGTCTAACCAAGATTGCATCGAAATCCGTGAGTCTGACGTCGTCAAACGACAAAAATCCAGAGGACATCGGGACTTCAACATCGGCGTTTTCGACAATGCTCGCCACTGTGTAACTCAAACCTTCGGCTGCAAGAGCGTCGAGGAGTACTGCCATGAAATCCACAGCAACATCGGTTGCCGGTTGGTTGCCCCCTGAGACGAAGTCCCCTGGTGACTGGGTGCGTATGAGAGACACCTCTTGCAGCGCAATGACGTGTGGATTTGCGGCTTTGATCTCCTGCGCAATCGCTACCGCGCGTTCTGGAAACCGAGACTCGAGCATCGCTGCGAATGCGTCTGCCACAACAAACGGAAGCGTAAGCGGTGACGCCGAAAGGGCGGCCGGATCCAAGTCAGCGCCGACGAACAGATTACGCGTCATGACAGTGACACTGGGAGGAGGGAGCGTAGGCAAGTCATCGCCAGGGGCGGTCGGTTCCGGCGCCGATTCCCCGCAACTTGTCGCTCCAAGACAAATGAACACGAGGACACGAAACGATCGTCCAAACTTCTGGTCGGATACCTCACGAGCACGTCGTTGCTGATCTCTCATGGTCGATACCTCAACCGCTGTCATGGCCAGTCAGACAGCGCACGGGTTAGTGATAACCCACGGCCCCAGATGCCGGACCAAATCTAATCGTTCTCACTCCAATTGGGGAACCGTGGTCAGAACCGGTGTGGGACTAGGGAATCACCCGCTCCATCCCGCGACCAATGACGTCCATCTGATGTTTGTATATTTGGTTGCTGTGCCACAGTTCTCCTTCGAACCATAACGGGTCTACAAGATCAGCTTCCCATGCCTTGATCTTGCTTAAGTTCGGCCACTAGTTCCGGATGTTGCAACGCCACGTTGGTCCTTTCTCCAGGATCATCGTCTAAGTTCACAAGAACGGTCTCGTTAGACTCAACCCGAATCAGTTTCCAAGGTCCACGACGCACGGCCGCAGCGACTCCTTCCTAGCAGATGTTGAGATAACGACGGTGTGAACACTGTTCCCTCGAAATCCTTCAACGTACTGAACCAGCTCCCTCGACCGAAGCTCACCGATCCAAGCTTTCGCACGCTCAAAGTTGCGGTCGCACGAATACAAGCAGCAGCATCCCCGACGACGGCTATCAGTACTCGCAATTCTGCGAGCGCTATCGCCCATGGCGCGCGCGGCTCGACGTCGTGATGCGGCAAGCGCATCGGTACTCGATGGAGAGCAGAGCGTATGACAAGGTGCCGTGTCGTCCTGCCGCAGAGGCGGGCTTGGTTGTCAATGTGGCAGGGTCAGGCGGCATGGCAGTTGCTTTTGGCAGTTACATAACAAAGCAAAGAGACGCCGGGCCATGGTTGACCGCTCTCAATAGATAGGAGTAGTAATGAGACCAGACATGAACGGATCGCCAATGTGGCTTGGCAGGCTGCGGAACGTATTCCACTCCGCCGTTCTCATAGTTGCTATGGTGGCGCTGCTGGCCGCGGTGGGCGGGTTGCTTGGGGGGTCGCTGCTGATGGTTGTCCTTCTTGGATTCGGCGTGGCGTTCCTTGGGTTGGGTCCGTCCATGGGGTCACGGATGTTATTGCGTATGCAGGGAGCCGTGCCGCTGTCGCGCTACGCGGCGCCGAGGCTCACCGATTTAGTGATGCGACTTTCACACCACGCCGGGCTTTCCGGCGTTCCCCAACTCTACCTGGTTCCCACGCCCACAGTGACGGCGTATACCACAGGCACACGCCATTCGGCAGCGATCGCGGTTACGCAGGGCTTACTCGGCGCACTCAACCTCCGGGAGTTGGCTGGAGTGCTGGCCCACGAGGTGAGCCACATCAAGCGCAACGACGTGTGGGTGATGGGACTCGCAAATTTCATCAGCCGCGCCACCAACTTCATGTCGACGTTAGGACAGATCCTGCTGTTCCTGAATCTTCCGCTGCTACTCATGGGCCGGCTGACGATGCCGTGGACCGCAATACTGTTGCTGGTTTTTGCGCCGACCATAACCGTGTTGTTGCAGCTCGCCTTGTCTCGCACGCGCGAGTATCAAGCCGACGCGGGCGCAGTGCAAATCACCGGCGACCCCATAGGACTAGCGTCGGCGTTGGCGAAGCTGGAGCGAATGAATGCGGGCTTCCTGGACCACTTCATGCTCCGCCGGCGTGGACATCATTGGACGTCGCTGCTTCGCACTCATCCATCGACGCGGCGCCGTATCGACCGCATCGCGCAGCTCGGCGCCGGGGGAGTTCGAAGTCGGGCAGTTGCTTAGGTGCCCGTGTCCGGAGCAGATGGGGCAAACCCTCACACGCGCAGTAATACGCCCCCCATTCCACCCCGCCCATGAGACTCAGCACCCGGGGGACTTTCGCCCGACAACGTCCGCCCTGTAAACGCCACTTAACATGTACGCGGTAGATAAGGGACCATCTTCCGAAGCCTCGAAAACGCCCTCGGTCAAAGGGGTCCCAAGTCGATATCGTGATATCAACGTTTCAGTGACTAAGTCGTTGAGGTCCCCCCGGTGCCCGGTTCCATACTCCGGCCGTAGTGGGCCGCGCCTCACGCATCGCCTGAGAGCGCCAAATAACATGTACGCGGTAGATAAGGGGCCGTCGAAAACGCTTGTGATTAGGGGTCCCAACAGCCGCTTATCGCTTGGTGACTACTTCAGATGATGGCCCCCCACACACGGGCGTTTCACAAAGGACGGGATGCTTGTTGAGTTCCAACCAAAACGCCTAACCCCAACGTGCGCCGCATATGATGGAGGCCGAGCAGCAATCCCAATCAGGACCGTTCCCGTTCGATTGTATCCTTCCGTGGGCAAGATGCGACACCCTCGTTGGAGGCCGGCCGACTTTCCCTGAGCATCTCCAGTTCTCGGAGCGTGGCGTAGGCCATTCCGGCATGATAGGTAACGCGCTCGATAAGCTCCGTTGTTCGATCGTCTGACATTGTCCTATTCCATATATATTGGCCGAACGAACAGTAGCCCCCGACCATGAAAAGCTCTTCAAATCGTGGCGTGGCAAGCCCTTTCCTGCTCTCCTGTCCAGTATCAGGCTTCGGCTTATTTTCGGGCACGGTATCTGCACACCAGTTTCCTATCTTCAACCATGCTTTGGGGAGCCATGGCACTGACACTCCACGGAAAAACGGTTTCCTACGACGAAGCGGCGGCACTCATCATGGCCGGCATCCGTGGCGAAGAGTTCGCCTCGCAGCATTCGAATGGCAGACCAGCACATCTCCCAATCAATCAGATCGTACCTCGACTACCGCGCATTCTGAAACTTCAGTGGTTTGACGATGCAGGCGAGTTGGTGCTTGAGGAGCGACAGAAGGTGGCGGAGGCACTGCGGGCGTGGGACCAGGAGGACGCGTCGCTGGAACTCATGTTGAAGCAACGCGAACGGGCCGCGCGCCCGGGCGGTAGTCGCTTGTAATGGCCGATACGAACAAACGATCCGAACAGGAACGCCGATGGCGGGACGAGCCCGGCGCTACGCACCGACCGGGACCGGTGACGCGCCCCGAGGTCGATCGCTGGCTCGCGGATCTTCAGATCTCCGTCGATTCGTTGAACTCCACATCCGTCGATAAACTGCGCGGGCGAATCAACAGCATTACTTCGATCATCAAGACGTTTCGGGAACGTCTCGGCATTCACCAAGCGGGCAGCCAATGAAGGTCACGCGCATGCGCTGGCGCTCCCGTTGCCTCGCCGGACCACACAGGGGAGTGCGCACTCTATCCGAAAGTAAGACAAACGTTCCCGTCGTTCGACCATGAACGACGGGAACGGTTTTACTTCTATCTTATCCAGATTTTTAGTTTGCTTGACCGCGGGTTCTACGGGCCTGGGCAAGATACAGCAGTATCCATTCGCGCTGCGTTTTTGGATTTGCCATTACACCTGGCGAGGATGCTAGGTTAAGCGCAATTAATCCTGGCGTGGACGACCTAAGTCCCCCAAATGATGATATCGGGATTCCGATTGGGACCCTTTTTCTCGCCCCTTACATATACCGCGTACATGTTAAGTGGCGTTTACGGGCAGGACGCGCCCCCCTAGGAGACATACATTGACACAAGGACGTGCAGTACTCGCGGGGGGTTGCTTCTGGGGCATGCAGGATTTGATTCGCAAACTCCCTGGCGTAGAAACGACCCGC
>JAZDDC010000458.1:0-5025 GCA_036679565.1 Gemmatimonadota bacterium | reverse complement strand
TCGTTTCCAAGGCCGATGCCCGGATCGTCGAGCCGCGGACGGGAAGCCTCCGCGACGCCAGCGGCACCGGGCCCGTGCGTATCCGACCCATGGGGAACGGATTCGTCAGCCGAGGTTTCGCCCATGTCATGCCCTGCGTGTTCCATCCCGGGCATCGCGGTCGCCGAGGTGTCCGCAGCCATACCGGGCATGTCTGTTTCGCCCATGTCCATATCCATGTCCATGGCCATCCCCATGTCGGCCATGGTGCGAGATGGCCGCGGGCGCCGTTCCGGGATCGGCGCGGTCATTCCGACGCGTGGCGCCAATGTCCCGCTGGCAAAACCGCTTCGGTCCATGGATTCGGCGAAAATCGTATACGCACGATCTTCGTCCGGTTCAACGATGACATCGAACGTCTCAGCAACCGCGATGCGAAACTCCTCCACGTCAACCGGCTGGATATTCTGACCATCCGCCTGCACCACTGACATTCGGAGACCGGGGATATGCACGTCGAAATAACTAGCGGCCGCGCCGTTGATGAACCGCAACCGCACACGTTCGCCACGACGGAACAACCCCGTCCAGTTAGACGACGGCGCCATGCCGTTCATGAGATACGAATATGTTGCACCCGTCACGTCGGCGATGTCGGTTGCGTCCATCCGCATACGGCCCCACCGTAGTCGGTCAGACACCGTAGCTCCAAGACCATCTTCACCAATGTCTCGAACGAGGTCGCCCAACGTGCGGCGTTGGAAGTTGTAATATCCACCCTGTTTCTTCAGATTGGCGAGTACCGAATACGGGTTCTCAAAAGTCCAATCCGACAGCAGTACGACGTACTCCCTATCGTACGCAAACGGTTCGGGTTCGATGGGATCAATGATGAGCGGGCCGTATACTCCTTGTTGCTCCTGCAGACCCGAATGACTGTGGTACCAGTACGTCCCGTTTTGCTGGACCAGATATTCGTACGTGAAAGTCTGACCGGGTGTGATGCCGTCAAAGCTCAGACCGGGAACACCGTCTTGATCTGCGGGGAGAATCATCCCGTGCCAGTGGATCGACGTGTCTTCATCAAGATCATTGCGCACCCGTAAGGTGGCCGTTTCGCCTTCCTTGAGACGGACCAACGATCCGGGTATGGATCCGTTAATGGTCAAGGCCGATGCTGATCGGCCGTCGATCATGAGCCGAGCCTGGCCGATCGCCAGATCGATTGCGTCGCGACGGCCGGCGGGAGCTAACCCAAAAAGATTGCGCGCGTAGCCCGGCACCAGCGGCGACAACGCCGTGGCGGCACCAACCACCGCCGCCCCCCGCAGAAACTCCCTACGGTCATATGAGTTTCGCTTCACCGAATTATCCCTCTTGACGTTCCTGGGGCCGGGCACGACCAGACGTGTGCAGGTGTACCATCAACCATCGGCCCGCTCGCTTTTCCAAAACCGCCGTACCACGACCAACCTGGTCAATTTCTCGACCGTTCGTCTTGACAAGCAGGTCGTACTGGAATGACGCCCAGGCCACATTGCCACGCACAACAGGCTCGATGGAGCGATACTCATATCGGAATTCTTCAAACTGATCGAGTTCCGGCTTCAAATGATGGTCGCGATAGTCGATCCACCCGTGGTTAACTCCGGCCCCTTCGATAATGTGGACACCTTGATCAGCGGCCCAAAGCGTGTCAGCACCGTTCGGGTTTCTCTCTTGAGCGAACCGTGCGTGTGCCGCAATGACTGCGCGTATGGCATCCTCGTCATCTTCTTGACCGTTGGCGGCCGCAGGAAACGCACAACCAACGGCTATGACGGCGGCAGTCAAAATTTTCGTAGTCGGCACGTTAAACCCTCAAATCATGTGGGTGTGAGATTGCCAAAGTCCACTGAGTTGTCCTAGCTCCCCTTGTGCAGGGGTCAAGCCAGGCACTCAACTCGATCTAAAAGCTGAAAGCGCGTTGGTTTTTTGAATATTGAGCCGCGCCACCTATCGGGGATGGCGGTTGTTTGCCCCGCCTCAAGGGGGCATTTGCCCCGCCTCCTCATCTCCGGCGCCGATCGTAAAGACATCGAACATGCGAACGATACGGGGCACCCCGGTCGCGGCGGATTCAATGCGTGTCTAACCGACGTCCTCACCCAAGGTGTTTCGGATCACGAAGCAGCGTAACACCAACGCCCAACGCTACGATAACACTCAGGACCGCGCTACCGGTGACCCAAGGACTACCCGCTCGTTCCACTTCCATGTGGTCGGCGCTGGGTTCACTGTGTGCCATATCGTCATCTTGACTCATATCACTGGCGTCGTCCGCGCCCGCGGCTGTTGCCGCTAACATCTCGACGTTGAGACTGGCCACCTCGTCACCATCGCCAGCGACCGCGATTATTCTGTAGGCACCAATATTCATGTCCATTGGGACGTCGAACGAACGGGTAAATCCACCAACGGAGTCAGCGGTCACGGAGCCCAAGGCGAACCTTCCAGCCACGCTGACGAGGACCAACTCCAAGGCGCTTCTTGCGCCGAAGTCTCGACCACCAATTTCGATCGCCGTTCCAGGAACCAGCTGGCGGTTGGACAGCGTGAGCGTGCCCTCAGGGTGGCGTATGTCGGGGCTATCGCCCTTCGCGGTGGCCGCCTGGGGCAGCAAAGCCAGCGTGAGCACTAAAGCAGCAATTACAAAACGGGACCTACGGTTGTTAAATAACATCGTGTTTTCCTACCCTTCTACATACCGAGATGAGATTGGCCTGGCGCCAGCGCCGCATAGATAATTGCACCTACAAGGACGACAAACAACACCACACCGGCTACGCGTGTTCCTTTGGCCAGCGATCCATCCTGGCGGTCACTGAAGGGCACGACGGCGAGAAAACCGAAAAGCAACCCGGGCGCTATTATCATGCCGGTCATGCCGAAGAGGTTTTCGGCTGCGTAAATGAACAAGAACGGCCAAAACGGCTTTGTCACCTCGAACCCCTCGACACCAGGCGCGAGCAAACCATGGGGAAAAATGATCGCGACCAATGTGACCGCCGCCACAAGAATGAATGCAAAGCCACCTAACGGTCGCAAGTGCCGAAGGAAACTGGCGCGGGCCTTTTCTCCGGCGCTGACGCCAAGGTGTCGAATGAGCCATAGGTGTAGCCCCAGAATCGCGATCAACGCCAGAGGTAGTACGGATACGTGGAGACCGTACAGCCGTGTCAACAACGGGGTAGACGGCGTGAAACTCTCTTGCATGGGCGCACCAAGCGGACCGGCCAGGTCGGCTCCCGCCGTAGCGTGGGCGAGTGCCTCGACCGCTTCCTGATCCCCCGTCAGCACGCTACCGGTGAACGCTAACGCAAAAAGGGTGGCGAGGAGCAACACACCACTCCACCACAACACTTCTCGCGGATTTCTGAAACCACGCCGCCAGAACACAGCAACAAGATGCGCGAACACCAACGCCATCGCCGCCGACGCGCTCCACACATGAACGTCACGCAGCAACGACGCGAGTGGGACATTGGTGAGGATGTACAACACCGAACCGTGCGCAGCCAGCGGCGCGGGATTGTAGTACTGCGTCAGCACGATACCGCTAACGGCCAGGATCGTTAGTGCGGTCAGGGTCAGTGCACCGAGCATGAAGTCGATGCGATTCGCCCTGGCGGGGACATGGTAGTCCAGGCCGTGGAGCCCTAACCGACCGCTCACCGTCGTGCCCGTGTTAGGATCGTCGGGGACCGATGTCTTCACGATGGGCTCCCGATCCTCGACTGCCGATCACGCACGGGGACTATTTGCGTCACGGCAGTTCTGTTGGATTTCCAAAAAAACGATTTTGACATCTGCGCACTTTGATTCCGCTGAGGTTAGACACGTCCACTGACATATTCGAAGTTACGACGAGTTGCCCCATCGTTGTGTTACAACCTGCTCACGCGGTCGGCTGAATCGCCAACTGACGCGATTCGCATTGCTATGCTCACGGTACATAATACGGGGTTTCACGTGGACTGTTGAGAAGTCACACGGGCTTGGACCGTTTTCTGCCGGTCAATCCATTCAGAATCTGCATCGTCAAACGTCCTAACAATTGTTAAGTCGCCGCTGGAGGAACCCGGCAAGCGAATCGTCACCGTCGTACCCTGGCCAACCTGGCTCGTTATCACAAGAGCGCCATGGTGACTCTCAACAATCACTTTCGCAATGGCGAGGCCCAGTCCCGACCCACGGCCCTTAGCGTGACTTGCGCCTCCGCGGAAGAACCTATTCGGCAACATCGGGAGTTGATCGGCTGAGATACCGGGTCCGCGATCAACAACTTGTAGGATAACATCTCCGCCTTCGTCGACCGACGCCGCCATGACTAAATCCTCGCCATCTGCAGCGTACCGTAAGGCGTTGTCCACGATATTCCCGATGGCTCGATCGAGCAGGGTTGCGTCAACCACGACGGCGAAGTCCACGTCGAGCACAACCCTCAGTTTTACGTCGGCACGTCGCGCGGTCGAAGCGAACCTCCGCTCGACCCGGGCCAACAGCGTCGATACCTGGGTATGACGAAAGTCCGGCACAAGCGCGCCGCCGTCACTGCGGGCCAGGGTGATCAGATCGTCGGCCAAGGCCGTCACACCTTTCAAATCGATCAACGTTTGGCTCAACACGCTCTGGTATTCACGGGTAGATCGCGGGCGCTGCAAGGCCACGTCGATATCACCGCGAAGAATCGTCATTGGCGTCATAATGGAATGCCCGGCATCAGCCAAGAAACGACGTTGTAGATCGAGGCCATCATCAATCCGGGCGAGCATCGAATTGAGCACCGCAATCAACCGATTCAGTTCCGTGGTATCCGACCGAGCGGTGATCCTGTGATTCTCGCCCTGCAATTCGAACGCCTCTGCTTGACGTGTTATCTCAATGACCGGGCGCACGGCGTATCCCGCGAGCCACCAACCGGCCGCGGCGCCAGCGATCACGCCAACTACGACCAACACCGAAAGCCAACCGATGACGGTCCGTAAAACAGTCTTCGTGGCCGAG
>JAZDDC010000457.1:0-3770 GCA_036679565.1 Gemmatimonadota bacterium | reverse complement strand
CGGGTCGGCGTTCGGGTCGTTCAATGTCTGCGTGTTCTGATCGACCCGGGAGCGAATGGAGCAGATGGCGCACCATTGGAACCCACCACCCTTGTACTGAAAGTGCGAATACACTCGGACGTTCCCGAAGAGCGTAAAGGTATTGGTGAGTGACGCCTCGCGCGTTGGCAGCGAAGGACCGACGAACTCTTTCTCATCCGTTGCGTTGAGAACGTTCACGGCACCGTTAACCAAGACGGGGTCACCGTTCGTATCACGCTCGACGTCCGCTGACCAGTATCCGCCAAGGGGGAAGCCCTCGATGTGCTTTTGCACCTGGGCAAATGCGCCAAACGAAATCTCATCGCGCGCCCCGTTGAACGACTGGAGTCGATTCTTGTTGGTTGCGATGGTCAACGACGCATCCCAAACGAAGTTTCGGCTGACGACCGGTGTACCAGTAAAGAGGAACTCGAGACCGGTGTTCGTAATCGTTCCAACGTTTTCAAAGTGCTCACCATTGAAACCGCTCGACGGTGGGTCCGGAACGGCGATGAGCGCGTCGTTAGTCTTCTGATCGTAATAGGTGAACTCAACACCGGTCCGACCGTTGAAGAGCGACGCATCGAATCCCAACTCAAACTCGCGACCGGTTTCTGCCTTCAGGTTGGCGTTCCCGAATGCCGACGGTGTCAGGAAATTGACGGCGGTATCATCAAGGGTCGTCACGGCAGCGGTGAATGTCCGATCGGCGGTGAAGGGAAGTGGGGCTTGGCCCGCTTTTCCCCACGCGCCCCGCAGCTTTAACTGGTCAACACCCGGCAGGTTGAAGAAGGTCTCATCCGAAATGACGTAGGAAAGCGATGCTTTTGGATACGCCACCAGGGAAAAGTCAGAGCCGAATGCCGAGTTGTCGTCAATGCGCACGGCCGCTGTCCCAAAGAGCCGATCTCTCCAACCGATCTGTTCTTGGAAAAAAACACCAAGAGATGTCTGTTCCGAGAAGGTCTCGCCGGCCGTAGTGTTCGCCGCGGCACCAACCAAATTGATGTTGCTGGCAACCAGGCCGTCACCGCTCGCCGTTATGGAGCGACGCTGTCTCGCATTCAACTGCACGCCGGTAGAGAACGCCGAGGTGACTTGATCGCTCAGGTTGGCCGTCGCGGTCCCCGCGTAGTCCACCGTCCACACGTGGGTTGTGGGGAGAAATTGGAAGATCGAACCAGTGGCCGCGGTTGCTCCAAACGGCGCGCGCCCGGTTGTATCGATCGGGAAGAACACATTGTTTTTTCTGTCCTGTTTGTCCAAACCCACCGTCAGACGATTCTCGAGCCACCCAAACGGACGGTAGTTGGTCGTCAGGCCGATGGTCGTTCGTTCAGCAGTGGTTTCGTTATCGTACTGGTTGGACTGATTCGGGCCCAACCCACGGAAGCCGGGCTCCCACGGGTCGTTTGAGGCCCGGGCACGCCCTCGAAAACCGTTCCGTAAGATGCCGTTCGAAGAGTTGTTGTTCCACGGTTGCTGTGAACCGGTGCGGACATATCCGAAGTTCACATTTATGTCCAGCTTGTCCGTCGGGGTGAAGCCGAAATTGGCCCGGCCACCCGTTCGATCCGAAGAGTTGTTATTGAATACACCCTCTTCTGTGTTTCGATTGAACGAAAGGAAGTAGTTGAACGCTTCACCACCTCCACGCGCAGACAGATTGTAATCGAAGTTGTCTCCCGTCCGTAGTGCATTGGCATGCCGCCGTATCGGGTTGTCGGTCAACAAAACGCGTCCGTCGCCCAAGACGGTGCCTGATTCGGCAATGATGGCAGAATCGGAGCAGCCAGGAAAACGCGCCGTGTCGGCGATGTCATCGGCTTCACAGAGCCAAAAGTTCGTGGGGTTCCCCACTTGCTCGGTCCATTCGGACTGCCCGTACTCAAAGGAGGCGGTCCACTGGACACCGGAAACTCCGCGAGTCCCCTTCTTCGTGATGATCTGGACCACGCCACCGGCTGCGTCGGCGCCGTACAACGTTGCGGCCGCCGGGCCCTTGATGATTTCGATGCTTTCGATGTCGTAAGGATTGATGAAATCAAGCGGGCTGGTTCCCTGCACAACACCGTTTCCCGTGGACTGCCCATCTTGGGTCCTGCTCTCGAATCGAAGCCCGTCAACGTAATAGACGGGTTCGAACCCCGCCGAGAGCGATCCTGCACCGCGGATACGGATGCTGGAAGAAGCACCGGCTTGCCCGCTGTTTGCAACCACCGATAACCCCGGCGTCCGAGCGGTGAGCAGGTCTTGGACGTCGTTGAGCGAGCCCGCGGCGTCTGTGATATCCGCTGCACGGATCGAACTCACCGCGTTGCCTATTGCGCGTTTTTCCGTCCGGCCAGCAGTGCCGGTCACGATGATCTCGTCAAGTGCGATCGTCGCCCGGTTCAGCTGAAAATCGGTGGCCACGGCGCCGTTGGCCCGGACGGTTACAGACGTAGATACCGACGTATATCCGATCACTTGCACCCGAAGCGTGCGTTGGCCGAGCGGTACACTTTGAATGTTGTACTCGCCGTTTACGCCCGTCGTGCCCCTGAGAATGGTCCCGACCACTTGAACCGACGCTCCCTCAATGGGACGCGTCGTACCCTGGTCAGTCACTCTTCCGTTAAGCGTGCCAACGGCCTGGGCCAAGGCCGGGGACCCAATCCCGGACAGGACGATCAGTGCCGCAGCTGCCGCGCAAGCGGCCAGTCTAGAACGTAATTTGGTCATGGTGAAACCCCCTCGGGAAAAGAACTGTTGAAAAATCTTTCAAGTTGAAACTCTGCGCGAGGTGGAATCACCCGACGCGGTTACTGCGCAAACAACACGCTTGATTAGCCCGAGTTCCCCAACGCCGGTTTGGCCCTGGGTACCTCTTCAACTTGTTTGAACCGTGGACGCCGGGACTTGCAGACGACGGCGTTTCATTTTTGAGCATGACCGCTTGAGGGAGTGTCGGTCAGGAGATCCAGGCACGAGGCCTCGGGGTACGGAAGTAAAAGAAGAATTACCAATATTATCTGGATGATCTGGGTGTCAATACCCAACAATGCTTGCAGTACCGGTATTCCTCGGAGAACTAATTACCTAGGCTGGTTTTCTTACGCGTCACTTCACTCAGGCGTTGGTTTCCACTTGCCAACCATCAAGGAGATTGATGATGCGGTCACCGTACGTGGCGTTCCTTTCGGAGTGGGTCACCTGAATAATGGTGGTGCCCTCGTCGTTCAGGCGTTTGAACAACTCCATGATCTCACGGCCCTGAGTGGTATGGAGATTTCCCGTAGGTTCGTCTGCGAGAATGAGCTTCGGATTGGCAATGACCGCCCGAGCCACCGCGACCAACTGCTGTTGACCCCCTGACAGTTGGTTGGGGTAGAGGTCCTTCTTACCAACGATGTGAAAGCGATCCAACGCGTCCGCGACCATGGCGGCCCGCTCTGATCGCTTTACGTTCCGGTACGACAGCGGGATGTCCAGATTCTCGTATACGGTAAGGTTGTCGAGCAAGTGATATTGCTGGAACACAAACCCGATATACTGCTTGTGCAGTTCGTTGCGGTGCTTGGTCCGTAGCTCGTGGATCGGATTGTCATACAGCCAGTACTCTCCGCCCCATGCGCCGTCCAACATACCTATGATGCTCAAGACGGTCGATTTCCCGGCACCGGATGGCCCCATAATCGTGACAAATTCTCCGTCCTCCACATCGAGATTGATTTGTCGAAGGACAAAGGTTCGGCCGGCGCCGGACT
>JAZDDC010000456.1:0-9402 GCA_036679565.1 Gemmatimonadota bacterium | reverse complement strand
CCAAGTGTCCGGCACCAGCCAGTATGATACCGGAACCCACACTAGTCCGACTCAACGTGGTCACGGCTTCGTGTGCGGAGAAACCATCGGTAACGATGTACTGTCGGTCGGAGATGTTGCCACGTCTGCGCGCGAACTGCCGATCGTTGGCCAACAACGTCTTGTTGTACGTGACTGACAGTCGATCCTCGAGGGGCCCCATTTGGAATTCGCTTTCCGGATCCAAAGCCAACAGCAACGCGCCACCGCGGGCCGCGTACCGATCCAATGCACCCAACTCCTCGTCCAAGAAGGCACGTTGTGGCCCCACCACAAGTACGATTCCCGCATCCTCAGGTACTTCAGCACCGAGTCCTTGCCGCAATCCGAGATCTTCCACGCGATAGTTCAGCACACGGAGTATCTCGCGCAACCCGCGTGTTTGGCGCAGCGGGTCGGTGTCGGGCAGGAGAACGCCTCCCGGATCGTCGGAAGGATCATTGATTTCACCATGCCCAATGGTGAGGTACGCGACCCTCACGTCTCGGGCAAGTCGCATAAGTTGTTCTTGCACCGACCGGTCGAAGTCTCGCAACGTCGCCCGCGCAGACCGCAGTTCGGCGGGTAACGAAATGCGTTCGGTACGGTCGTCACGAATAAAGAGAATTGTGCCATCCGACGTCACCCGATGTTCGCGCGCCAAGGTGGGTTCGATCATTCGATCGTGGGTTTCGACCTCGATATTGCCCGCGCTAGAGGCAAGCGACCGGAAGTAGCGTTGTACTTCGTCCTTGACCTCATTGACCTCGGGGTAAAACAACAACACACGAACGGGCGAACCGAGGTTGCGAACGATTTCCTGAGTTCCCGTTCCCGGGCTCGAAGTTTTGAAATAACTGAAATCGATGGTCCCATCCCGCTCAGACGTGATGTAACCACCCAACATGAGAAATCCTCCGGCGAGGGCCAGTGAAAGGCCCCCCGTTGCAATCTCGCGCACGCGAAGCGACTCGACACCAAACGCTGCCTGACCCGCATGTCTGTGTGCGGTCAAGGCCCATTGCGCGCCCAGCGCGGGAAATAACGAGGCGGCGAGCACAATGCTCGAAACGATTTGTACGACTACTTCGTAACGCCGTTCCGTCTCGCCGTCCGCAAAGTCCATCCCTAACAAACTCATGCCACGTTCGCTGGATACCGCGAATCCAACCGCCGCGAGCGCACATCCAAGATACGAAAGGAGAAGCAGACGTTCGGATCGCTTGCCTTCACCTACCGCGTTGCGCCATGACACAAACCGCCACGCCAGAGCTCCAAAAAGGGCGATTCCACCGACACCACTAAAAAGCAGTCGGACGATACCGGCGCCAACTAGCACGCGTTCGCCGAAAAACAAAAATGTGAGACCGCTAACAACAACATACGTGAGCCACCACGGTGCGGCTCGACCCGAAGGCGTTACTCCCATCGTTTTGCCTCCATGATCTTGGTCGCGAACAGCAAGAAGAAATATGTCACGGCGGCGTAGTAGAAAACGTCACGCACGTGTAAGATGCCCGATTGAAAACCAGTAAAATGCCGATGATGAATAGCCAAGCTTGCAAACACGTTGGACAGAGGTGGTTGCATCGCCTGTGACAAGGGCCAGAGCAGGAACATCGCCCCCGTCACCGCTGCGCCCACCGCAACAGCCAGCAATTGATGGCGAGTCATTGCGGTAGCAAACACGCCGATGGCAAGACACGCCGCACCAATCAACAGCAGACCCAGGTATCCGACCGCGACTTGACCGATGGACACCTTGCCGTTCACCATGACGAGCAGGGGCATGTAGATGCTGGCGAGGGTGATACCTCCCAGAAACACAAACGCCGACAAAAATTTTCCAAGTACAACTTCCCACTCTTTGACCGGCGATGTGCTGAGTAATACCAACGTCCCGGACTGCCGCTCTTCAGCGATCAACCGGACCGACAACGCAACAGCGGCGATGGCAACGAGCCCACTCGTCGAGTAGAAAAACTGCGCCAAGACCTGTCCGGAGAGACGCTGTCCCGCAGCGGGGCCGAGCGCTTGTGTGTAAAAGAGCAGTCCATCGACCAGCAACACGGTGGCACCCACCATATAGCCGAGCAGCGACTGAGAGTACTGCGCAAGTTCGCGGCGGAAGATGACGTTAACTGCTCGCACCGCTACCTCCTCCGTCCCCGTGTACCAACTCGAGGAACACATTCTCGAGTTCCTTATCTGCAAGATCAAGACGCAGTACACCGTGCCCGTTGTTTACAAGAACGCTGCACACATCTGGGCGGAGATCCTCGGTCGTCGCGACAAGGAAATCGAACGAACCGCCGTGGTCTCCCTTACACGTCACGTCATGCACACCGTCAATCCCTCGGAGACACTGTTCAACCGCACTCGCGCCGTTTTCCGAGGATGCGGGCCGTACAGTCACCGCAATTCGTCGAGAGGTGAGTTGCGCTGCGAGTTCCTGTTCGGTGCCGGAGGCGATGAGAGTCCCATCGCGCAAAACCAAAAGTCGATCACATGTTTCCTGAATTTCGGGCAGGATATGACTCGAAACCAACACAGTGTGTTTTTCTTTGAGACCCTTGATCATCAAGCGAATCTCAACGATTTGCGCGGGGTCAAGGCCCCCGGTCGGCTCGTCCAGGATCAACAGTGCGGGTTCGTGTATTATCGCCTGCGCAACGCCGATACGCTGTTTGTATCCGTGTGACAACTCCCGCAACAGCACGTTGGCCACGTCGGCGGTGTTTGTTATCTCCTCCACCTCGCCGATCCGTCTATTCACATCGTCCTTACTCATGCCTCGAATCAACCCGGCAAAACGGACGTACTCCCGCGCGGACATCTCGGTGTAGAGTGGAGGCGTATCGGGAAGAAAGCCCACGAGTTTTCTGAGATCATGGGGGTTGTGAATGCAGTCCACGCCCTGCACCGCAAACGACCCCGCCGAAGGACGGAGATCGCCGGCAAGGATGCGGAGCAGTGTTGTCTTTCCCGCACCGTTTAAGCCCAGGAACCCGACGGTCTCACCCGTTTCGATCTCAAACGAGACCGGACCAAGTGCCCGTTTCCCTCCGAAGTGCTTCGAAAGGCCGTTAGCGCTGATCAATGAGCAACTTCGCGGTATGGTCCGAGCGGAGGACATCAGACATCATGTGCAACAACTCCATACGAGTAACGCGACGAACGACTCAATTGCGCTTGAAGCGGGGAAAAATTAATCGAGATCGGTCGAGAAGTGAACCGGCACTCATATCTTCCGCTTGCGATAAAATATATATTCATTACCATTGCAGTAAGAAATATGAACCCACCCAGCCACCGTCCAAAACCGGGCCCCCATATAAATGAATAGAGGAGACCCTCTCACCGAGTTCGAGCAGATGGTTCTTTTGGCCCTTGTTCGCCTGGAGGACAATGCCTACGGGGTCACGATCCGCAAGGAAATCGAGGCACGCGCCGGCCGCACGATTTCGGTGGCTGCAACGTACACCGCCCTTGAACGCCTTGGGCGACGGGATTTCGTACAATCGTGGACCTCACGACCCATAGCAGTTCGTGGCGGCCGAGCCAAGAAACACTTCCGTATCTGCCACGCCGGCGTCCACGCATTGCGCGAATCGAAACGGGTCATGGCAAACATGTGGGACGGCCTGGAGACACACCCGGATCTTCAAAAACCATGAGCGCACAACCACCACGCATCGCGGAGCACCTGCTGCGATACATCCTGCGCACACCGGACCGCGACTACATCCTCGGCGACTTGGCCGAGCAATACCGACAAACAGCAATGACGGGCGGGGGGCAATTTCGCGCGTCGTTGTGGTATTGGAAACAAGTTGCTCAATCAATCCCACCAATGTGGCAACGCGGCCGGACAATACGCACCGGAAAACGTAAACCGCTCAAGCATTCATCCAAAGGCCAAGGCATGGAGTCGATTCGCCACGATATTCGATTTACCCTGAGACAATTGCGCCGAAACACGGGGTTCGCGCTCACGGTCATCATTACCTTGGCACTCGGCATCGGCGCGAACACCGCGATCTTTTCCGTTGTACGGAGCACTCTGTTGCAACCGCTACCGTATCCCGATTCCGAAGAACTCGTGTACCTGACCTCTCGCCTCACGCGGGCGGACATTCCGGCCACACACGTGGCGAGTCCAGACTTCGCCGATATTCAAGGATCCGTTTCAGGGCTTGATGTCGCCGCCATCTCCGAAACGGTGGTTCTGCCACTCACCGTGGAGACGCGTTCCGAAACGGTCGTTATCTCCCGGACGTCATGGAATTTCTTCGACGTGCTCGGTGTCCCGCCGGTGATTGGGCGTACGTTCAATGTGGCCGACGGATACCCCGTCACGCAAACCGATTGGCGCCCGTTGCCGTTGATCCTGAGTTACGGCGTCTGGCAAACATGGTTCGGCGGAGACGCCGAAATCGTCGGTCGCAGCGTCCGTATCAACGGCACGCCGGCGGAAATCATCGGCGTCATGCCGCAAAGTTTTGCCGTACATCTGCCACCGGTCGCCAACATTGGATCGAACATCGACGTCTGGTGGCCAAGCCGAGTCGACTATTCCACCGGTCCACGTGACGCACGCTTTCTGCGAGTCATCGGCCGCATCGACGTGGCGACGCCGCCGACGCAGGTATCACAAGCACTGACCGCGCTCGCCTCCCGACTTCGTGCGGAGCATTCGACACATGCGGACGTGGGTCAAGAGTTTGACATGCGTGGACTACACGATGGCGTGGTCGGCCCCGTTCGGGGAACATTGATCGTATTTCTTGGCACAGTCGGCTTCGTGCTCCTCATTTCCTGCGCCAACGTGACCAACCTCCTCATGGCACGTGGATCGGCGCGTGGCAGCGAACTCGCGGTGCGTACGGCGTTGGGAGCCGACCGGGGGCGCATCGTGCAGCAGGTGTTAACCGAAAGCGCTGTGTTGTCGGTGATGGGTGGTGCTGTCGGCATTGCGCTGGCCGGCGGCGGAATCCGGATCCTCGAAGTGTTGCGGCCACCGGACCTTCCACACATCGCTGACATCAGCATGGACCTTCGTGTGCTGGGCTTCACGATGATGGCGACACTGCTGGCGACTGTGTTGTACGGCATCGCTCCCGCAATCCAATACGCAAGGCTCGGCACGTCACGTATCGCCGGCGATCGTACAACGACAGGGAGTAAACGCCAAAGGCGGATACAGGCCACGTTGGCTGGTGGAGAGGTCGCGTTGGCTATCGTGCTTCTCACAGGCGCCGCTCTGATGGTACGGTCCTTCCGTGAGCTGCAACAAGTACCGCTGGGTTTCGATACCGAACGCCTGGTAACCTTTCGCACCAACACTCTCACAGCATGCCCATGGATCGATGGCAGCTTTCAATGCACTCTGCGTGACATCGAAAGGGAAGTCGAACGTAGCGTGGCCGAACTACCGGGTGTCATATCCGCGGGGGCCGTGTTTCCACTTCCCATGAACGGCGTATACGATCGTATCGCCAACTACACACCCGATGCCTTGCGAGATGACAAAAATGCAAGGCGCGAGGCATATTTTCGAACCGCGTCGCCTTCTTACTTTGAGACAATGGGCATAGAGCTGCTCGCCGGGCGTATGATGGAACGCGCTGACGATGATACCACCGTGGCGGTTGTGATGGTGGACCAAACGCTCGCGCGCAGCGAGTGGCCCGACGAAAACCCTGTTGGCAAGAGACTCGCGATCTTTGGATGGGGATTCGATCGTACCGATGCGTACGAAGTCATCGGCGTCGTGGAACGCGTTCCGCAGTGGGATCATCGTGATCAACGACCGGCAATCTATCTTCCCCGCGCGTTTTACCGATCCATCGAGGTCTCGATGGCAGTTCGCACCGAGGGCAGTCCAACCAATCTTGCCAGCGACATCCGTCGCGCACTCAGTAGCGTGTCCCCCGCCCTCCCCGTTGAATTCGTTCAGATGCAAGATCTCGTCGCGGCCTCGCTCGCTCCAACGCGGTTCGTGCTCACATTGCTCACCGTGTTTTCTGGCATAGCTTTGGTCCTTGCGGCAACTGGGCTCTATGGTGTTTTGGCGTTTACTGTGCGGCAACGCACAAAAGAGATCGGTATCCGGATGGCGTTCGGCGCAATGTCCGCCAACGTGGTGCGCGATGTCATGAAGAGGGGGCTCACGATTGCCGGAGTCGGGACGCTCATCGGCCTGGGTGGTGCGCTTGCGCTCGGAGGGTTCCTCGAGCACCACTTATTTGGTGTAACATCTACCGACCCGATTTCTCTGCTGGCGACGGTGATTGTCGTTCTCGTGGTTGCCGCGTTGGCGAGTTATGTGCCCGCCCGGCGGGCTGCGAGTGTCGATCCGCTAATCGCACTCCGTACAGAATAATCCCGTGCCCGCGATTGAATCTTCCCATCGCCTTGCCTCGTACTGATCAATCAGACGGTTTCCGATAGGTCGGGACTGGGAGGAAGACACCCCCTCCCGGCTCATAAACCTTTGCAAGATAAGCAGATGGACAACGATACGGTCCACAGGTTCCTCCCATTAACACCAAGAGTATTCCACTTGTTGATGGGACTCGCCGGTGAATCTAAGAATGGTTACCAGCTCGGCATTGTGGTCGAAGAAACCACCAACGGGACGATTCGGCTGAGCCCGGGGTCGCTGTACGAAAACGTCCATCGGCTGAAGACACGTGGGCTCATCGAAGAGCTGGATGGAGAAATCCGGGGGCGTCGCGACGGAAGGGGCCAGCGTTTCTACGCCCTGACCGACTTGGGTTTGGCCGTGCTCAAGGCCGAGGTTGCCAGGCTCGCGCGAGACGTGTCGCTCGCGCAGTCTATCGCGCGGTTGACGTGATCGATTGGCTGGCCGGGGCGGCATACCGCGTGGCGATTCGCTGTTACCCGCGAGAGTTTCGGCGACAGTACGGCGAAGAAATGCTCCGCGATAATGTTGCCCGGGCGCATCGAGCATTGTCGCGAGGGAACCGACGGGAAGCGTGGTCCGGCTGTTTCCGTTCGCTAGTCACCGATGCAGCAGCTGGGCTTCGGATGCGACTCGGACGAATATCGATACACCGCGTGGCCTCCCAACTACCACGAACAACAACGCCCCGATCGGGGTTCAGATCTACTGCCAAAGGTCGTGTCATGAGCGACGTAATTCGAGATCTCCAGTACAGCGTGCGGATGCTCACCAAGAATCCTATGTTCACGTTGGCGGCAGTGGTCACGCTGGCATTGGGCATAGGACTCAACGCGGCGACGTTCTCGACGGTGAACGGTTTGCTGCTGCGACCACTCAGCGGCGTGGCCGATCCGGACGAACTCGTGCTTGTCTATCGGCAATGGGCCGGTATCGAATACGGATCCAATTCAATTCCCCATTACCAATCGCTGCGCGATCTCACTCGGGACGAATTCGACGGTGTCGCGACGTGGAACTTCACACCGCTCTCACTTTCAGCCGACGGACAGAGTGAACGAACCATTGGCATGATGGTAAGCGCCAATTTCTTCCAGACCTTTGGCGTCGTCCCGGCACTCGGGCGACCGTTTCTTCCCGGTGTCGAGGACGTAGGGCCCGGCGCCCATCCGGTCGCGGTGTTAGGTCACGGATTCTGGGAGTCCCGTTTTGGCGGAGACCCCGACGTCGTCGGCAAAACCATTCTGCTCAACGGACACAACTTTGAGATCGTGGGCGTGGTTGCACACGATTTTAAGGGGCCGGTCAATTTCGCGGACGTCCCACTGTATGTCCCGATCATGATGCAACAAGAACTCGTCCCGGGAAGGAATTGGCTCGAAAGTCGTGGCAATAACATGATGGAAGTCGTGATCCGATTGCGGGATGGTCAGACGATGGAACAAGCCACCGCAGTAATCGACGCCACCCTACTTCAACTCGGCGAAGATTTTCCGGATCACTATGACACACAACTTGGCACAACCATGATGCGCCAGACCGAATCGGGCATCCACCCCAGTTTTCGCAACGCCCAGGTGGGCATGAGTACGGTCATGATGGCAGTTGTCTCTTTGTTGTTGCTTATCGCGTGTGTCAACGTCGCAAACCTTTTCTTGGCTCGAGCGCGCCAACGTCGTCGTGAGATGGGCATCCGGATGAGTCTCGGGGCTGGAAGACGGCGAATCATCCAACAACTGCTCACCGAGAGCGTCGTGTTCAGCCTGGTTGCCGGAGTCGTCGGTCTTGGGGTCGCCCAAATCGCGCTGACGTTGTTAGGCGGTTTCCGTCCACCAATCGATGGCCCGTTCAGTTTCCCCGTACAGATGGACAACCGTGTGCTTTTGTTTACCCTCGGCGTTTCCGTGACTGCCGGGCTGTTATTCGGTTTGGCGCCCGCTTTGCAGACGGCAAGCCCCAACACCATGGCGGCGGTCAAAGGAGAATCCGGTGACAAGCCAAAACGATCGAGGATCGGTGGAGTGTTGGTTGTGGTACAGATGGCGCTCTCGCTCCTTTTATTGATCAGTTCGGGTTTGTTCTTGAGAAGTCTTAGGGGAGCAACGGAGATCGACCCCGGATTCGATGAACCCGCCCATCTGGTGCTCGCGTCACTGGATCCTGGCCTCCAAGGTTACGATCCGGTTCGCGCTCAGGACTTCTTCGATCGACTCATGGTTGATCTCGAAGCGATGCCCGAGGTGACCGCCGTGGGTCTGACTACCAACGTGCCTCTCGGTTTGGGAAACAGCGATCGCGGGGTAGCCATTCCCGGTTACGAATTCGCCGAGGGGGAGAGACGCAGCCTGTATTACACTGTTGTTTCCGAAGGTTATATCGAGGCTTTGGAAATTGCCGTCCTGGAAGGTCGCACCTTCACCGCCCGAGATGATGAAACCGGTCCACCTGTGATCGTCATCAATGAACGATTTGCCGACCGATTCTGGCCGGGCGAGTCAGCCCTGGGGAAGATCGTCCAAACCGCTGGAGAAGATCGAGAAGTTGTTGGCGTCGTCGAAACCGGCAAGTACAACAGCCTGGGTGAAGATCCCGCGGAGTTCATGTTCCTACCGCACCGCGAACTCTTCTCGTCTGACATGACGCTTATTGCGCGTAGCACAGCGGATCCCCAAAACGTACTCCGCGGTATTCGCGAGACGGTGCGGAGCATGGATCAGAACATGCCTCTGTACAACGTTCGGACCATGGAAGACCACATGGGCATCGCGCTGTTACCGGCTCGCCTAGGCGGATCCGTGCTCGGCGCCTTCGGGATATTGGGATTGATTTTGGCAGCCGTCGGCATCTACGGCGTAATGTCGTACTCGGTGGCACTGCGCACCCGCGAATTGGGCATTCGTATCGCGTTAGGCGCAACGACGTCCAACGTCATCCGTCAAGTTCTGGGAGAAGGCATG
>JAZDDC010000455.1:0-2511 GCA_036679565.1 Gemmatimonadota bacterium | reverse complement strand
ATAACGATTGTGGCGCCGGCATTCAACGAAGAAGCAACCTGTGTCGAATCAGTGCGTTCCCTTTTGACACTCACGTATCCCGAGTACGAAATCCTTGTTGTGAATGACGGATCGAACGATGATACGCTTGAAACGTTGGTCAAGGCTTTCGATCTCGTGCCGGCCGCTCGGCTACCAACGGCTTCAATTAATTCGGTTCCAGTAAAGAGCATCTTCCAAAGTGCGCGACATCCCAATCTTTGGGTGCTGGACAAGGACAACGGCGGCAAGGCGGACGCCCTGAATGCTGGCCTCAACTATTGCGTGACGCCGTTTTTTTGCGCGATCGATGCTGACAGCCTGCTCGAGCGCGACGCATTGATTCGCATCGTTCGACCGTTTTTGGAGGATGAGACTACTATCGCCGCCGGTGGTATCATCCGCATCGTCAACGGGTGTCGGGTGCGCGCCGGAACGGTGACCCATGTCGAGCTGCCCAACAGTCTTGTGGCACGGTTCCAGGTGTTGGAGTATCTCCGTGCGTTTCTCGCGGGCCGAATGGGATTGTCGGAAGCGGGATCGACACTGATCATCTCGGGCGCGTTTGGTTTGTTTCGACGATCGACCGTCATCGCGGCTGGTGGATTCGCCAGTGCGAGAACGTCGGGAGAGACGGTCGGCGAGGACATGGAGTTGGTTGTGCGGTTACAACGTCATTGTCTCGAGAACAATATCCCATACCGGGTGACATTTATTCCCGATCCGGCAGCCTGGACCGAATGTCCGGAGTCTCTAAAGGTTTTGAGTAGGCAACGTGACCGATGGCAACGGGGCCTGGTGGAGAGTTTGATGCGTCATCGGAAGTTGCTCCTGAATCCGCGTTACGGCCGCATTGGGTTATTTGCCTTTCCGTATTTCTTTTTTCTCGAAATGTTGGGCCCGCTTATCGAACTCGGTGGCTATGCGACGTTCACCATTGCCGTCATTTTAGGGCGAGCCTCAAACGTGTACATCGTCGCATTTCTTGCGCTGGCCATTGTGTTTGGTATTGCACTCTCCGTCGCAGCAATTGGTCTCGAGGAGCTTACGTTCCGTCGGTATCCCAAACTCAAGGACCTCATGAAATTGTTTGTGCTTGCGGTCGTGGAGAACTTTGGCTTTCGGCAGATGTCGACCTTCTGGCGAGCACGTGGAATTCTTTCAGCCATTCGAGGTAAGGGGAGCTGGGGCAAGATGGAGCGCCGAGGGTTTAAGGTCGAAGATCAGTATGATGTAGGGCCGGTAAGGCGGTAAGGCGGTAGGTCCCAACCACCCCGCCCACAGATCGTAAAAAATGCCAACGACGATGCGCAGAACCTGTTCTTTGTGGGGGGGGGTTGGGCTACCGCCATTCCGCCATACCGCCATTCCGTCCTTCAAAACATCCAGGTTCCGCCAAACGTCACGGCTCGATAGCGATAGGAACCGGGCTCTGTCGAAAAACTCTGAATGCCGGTGCTGGCAAAAACACCGGAGACTGAGATCTGACGACCGGGGGAGATTCCGTATGCGATGCGACCCGTCGTGCGAACCGTAGCGCCAAAGCTGCCGTCAGTCCGTACCTGTTGCAGTCCTGGAGCCAACTCCGCGAACAGGGTCCATTTTTGACTGATGGTGCGTTGCCACCGGGCTAAGCCTTCAGCGAGTCCGTAAAAATTGGGATCGAAATACCCATCGTTAAGATCTTGTGTGAATCCAAAAACCTGAACATTTGCCCCAAGGGTAACGGGTGTTGTGATACGTTTTATGATCGTGGCGTTGGCGAGGGTTCGGTGGTTCCGATTCGTTCCATTGAAGATGGCGTGTGCAAGTGTTGTCGTGAGGGTTACTCGATGGGGTAGGAGTGTGCGTGCGGTGCCCCTCCATTCCAAAAAGTATACGCCTTGTTCGATGAGTGGCGCCGTATAATCAAAAGCGGTTCTACTGAATGAGATATTCGCTGACACCTTGTTCCGGCGTGGCGATCCAACGTCCAACCGGAAGGAGCCGATGGGCTCTGCGGTTAAAGCATTCGATTCACTAACGCCGGCGGTCGCGGCAAAAGTCCAACCGGGTTCTGCCTGAGCCCACAGAGTGGCGGAAACTCCGTTTGTTGTGCGTTTGGGAACGAATGGCGAATTGAAGCCGGCAGTCCGTCGATATCCGTTACCTGAGATTTCTAAACGTGAAGCGGGTCGCCACGCGGCGCGTAAACTGGCGGTTACGATCCGGTTGCCGTCCGAATCACCCTCGTACGAAACGTTGCCGCTTGTTCGTGGGTTGATCGAGGCCCGCGTCCATCGTTCCTGTGTCAACACATCCGGGTTGGTAGGATCAATGGCCAAGGCTTTTTCGAGCACGTCGAGGGCTGCACCGTGTCGTCCCTGCCAGCGTAACGTCTGTGACAGTCCCACGAGTGCCTCAACGTTCTCTGGTTGGGCGCCCAAGATCATACGCCAGAGGTCCTCACCGGTCCCAAGTTCCCCGGACCACGACGCAACGCGTGCGCGGCCA
>JAZDDC010000454.1:0-2459 GCA_036679565.1 Gemmatimonadota bacterium | reverse complement strand
ATATGCATGTAGTCCATATCATTTTGTGACGCACCGGCCTCGAATGGCGGATTGCCGTCTTCAATCCCGCCGGTCGCCATCTCGGTGTTGAAGGTGTTGAGAAACGCCCAACCGGCGGACGGCCCTTTCCCCGCGTCCGACAAGTCGTGCCAGTACGGAGGAAGCTCAATGGAGAAAGACTGGCGTTCATCTATGCGTCCACTCGCACGATCGAACTTGTGGAACGTCACAAGACCGCGATAATCCTCTTCGTACCGATCGAGCTCCGCGTAGTCGGTCCACAATGGCACCGCGTACTGCGCCCCTTCGATGACGTACTCAGTGTTAGGTGTCACGAACGTCCCACCGTGATTAGTACCCATGTTGGGATTCACAATGATCTGTTTCGTCTCGAAGTCGCGCAAATCGATCACGGCTATGCGCGGGTTTGCCTTGTCATTGATGAACAGGAAACCGCCGTCGTAATCGCCGTCCGTTTCGGACAGCGCCGGATGGTGAGTGTCCCCCCACGTGATATCACGCCCCGCCATGCGGCTACTCTCCATCAAAACGTTGTGCTCTTCCGCGCCCGTCGCGTATCCCTGCCAAGGCTCGGGCGTGAATACCGCAATGCTTTTCAGTAAACGCATGGACGGCACGCCAATAACGGCGACCTGCCCCGAATGTCCACCGGATGCAAACATCAGATACTCATCCTTACGGCCGGTTGGTTGGTACGTCTTTACGGCAGCGACGACGTCTGCATTCGTGAGACCACGATCCTGGGCAATGGAACTGACATCCAACCCGCCCGATTGCCCGGAACACGATGCTATAACAAGTGCAACGACGACTGCTGTCGCTGTGGCAAAAACCGTCCAACGAATTGGTTTGCGACTCATGGTCTCACCCTATTGTTGGTTAAGTCGATCTTGAACTGCGTACCTGAAGCGAATCGATTTCGTTCTACCGGCATCAATGAGTACCATTGGCGTCCTGTGCTTTTTCTCCGGCTACGAACAGATATTCGTATAAAGCCGCAGCATCGTCTGATGAGAGCCCCTGGTTCACCATGGGTGTCATGTACTCTCCTAGGAGACGACGTGCTGTCGTATCAGCGCGGAGCATCGAGTCCGGATTCAACATCATGGCCACGATCCATTGCCGCGAGCGCCGTGCGGTAACTCCCTCTAAGTCGGGGCCAACCAACCGCCCGCCACCCATCGTGTGGCAACTCACACACGCACGGGCCGTGAACAGACTTTCTCCCTGCGACGCCAATTCGGGATTTCGGCCGGGCAAACCGTCCAACGCGTTGAGCGGTTGCTCGGTCGTTGCCTCCTGGGCACGCGCCGCGATCGTAGCGTTGTTGTCATTGTCACAAGCGAGGATCAGGACACTGGCAACAACGACCGGGAGCACCGATTTGAGAAACGGAAACGCGCGGGCGTTGGCCGGTGTTGGTTTCTGGATAAGCGTCATGGCTGGAGGGTATCTCCAGCCCACGAAGAGAATCGTTGAATCTTGGTGAAGAATTCTTTACGAAGGGCTGTTTGGTTTGGCGGTCTTCAGCTGAAATCCAACGCCTCGAACGGTGTTGATGAGCGAGTCGTACCCCGCCTCTCGCAGCTTTTGCCGCACGTTCCCGATATGCACATCGACCACATTGCTCTCCGGATCGAAGTGCATGTCCCACACTTTCTCGAGAAGTTCGGTCCGGCGGATTACCTCCTCGGGGTGCAGCAGGAAGTGCTCGAGAAGTTGAAATTCCCTTGGTGTTAGATCCAGAAGCGCTCCGTCGATGCGCACTTCGTGTCGCAGTCTGTCTAACGTCAGTGGGCCGTATTGCAGCCGCTCCAACCGGGACGATCCGCCCCGTCGCAACAGGGCTCTCAAGCGCGCAAGGAGTTCATCGAACTTGAACGGCTTGGTGAGGTAATCGTCCGCGCCGGCATCCAATCCACGCACGACGTCTTCGGTGGCGTCCCTTGCCGTCAGCATCAGAATCGGCGTTGCGCGTCCTTCTCGTCGGAGTTCGGTAGCTACCTGGACACCATTTTTCTTTGGGAGCATGAGGTCTAGCAGAATGGCATCGTAGTCGTTTACGTGACCCAACATCGTAGCCTCCTCCCCGTCGCGGGCGACGTCTACGGCATATCCCTCTTCGCGAAGTCCCAACTCGATAAATCCTGCGACTTTTCTGTCGTCCTCGACCACCAAGATTTTCATTTCACACTCTGCCGTCTTGTCTCGCCCATGGGGTAAAGGTACCGGCGACGCCGCGCCGGTAACGAGCCGAGCGTAATGCTGGCACGCATGCTCGTCCACATGATGTCAAAGGTTGGCTGAACCGACATGAAGATGAGCATGAAGGAATCATTAATCGTGTCGTTTCGGATCAGGCGGGTTCCATGTGTCGTGGAATTCGAAGGGTGAAGTGAGCGCCTCGGCCTTGCTGGCTGCTCACGTAAAGGTCGCCC
>JAZDDC010000453.1:0-6884 GCA_036679565.1 Gemmatimonadota bacterium | reverse complement strand
GCTCCATGGCTCGAGCAACGGGGGCGTGGCCGTATCCGAACGCTCCAATCCGTGCCAGCCGAGGTTACAAATCACGTGCTGATCTGCACGCATGACCCCATCGCGCTGGGGCTCATCCGGCGGCTCGCACTGGCGAACGTGCCAACCTACGTGATCGAACCCGACGCCGATCTCGCGATGCGCATGCAGGACGCGGGTTTACCGGTTTGCATGGGCGAGATCGACGCGGTCGAGACCTACCGAGCGGCCGGCGCCGCGCGGGCGCGCCTCGTCTTGGCCAACGCATCGGACACGGTCAACTCCAACATCATCCTCACGGTGCGTGAGCTGTCCGAATCCGTGCCGGTCGTCGCGGTAGCCGAGGCGGAGGATTCAATTGACGTCTTGGAGCTGAGTGGGGCCGCACACGTACTGCCCCTCAAGCAACGGCTCGGCGAGCACCTCGCCAACCGGGTGAACGCGGGAACAGCGCACGCCAACGTAATCGGCAAGTTCCATGACCTCTTGCTCGCCGAGTTTCCAGTGCACGGGACGCCGTTCCAGGGCCAGACTATTCGGGAGACACGGTTGCGTGAATTCACCGGCGTCACAATCGTCGGCGTGTCGGAACAGGGGCGACTCAAACCCGCACGGCCGGACCTCGAACTGTCCCCGCTCAGCGTGCCAGTCGTGATCGGCACGGCCCAGCAGATCGAGGAACTAAACCACGTCTTAGTAATCTACGACGCCAATCCGAATCCCGTGCTCATCGTGGGTGGCGGAAAGGTGGGCCGTGCGGCGGCCCTGGCCCTCAAGCGGCGGGAGATTCCCGTGCACATAGTTGAACGCAACCCGGAACTCGAGCCGGAGATCGCGGACATTCCCGACCGGTTCTTCCTGGGCGATGCCTCCGACCTGCGCATACTCAACGAGGCGGGAATCGCCGAGACGCCGTCCATCCTGCTCACGACGCACGACGATGCAATGAACATCTTCCTGACGGTGTATTGCCGGCGTCTGAATCCCGACGCGCGTATCCTCACCCGTGTCACACACGAGCGCAACGTCGAGGCCATCCAGCGCGCCGGCGCCGACTTCGTTTTGAGCTACGCATCATTTGGCGTGCAGGCAGTGCTCTCAATCGTACACGGGCGCGAACTCGTCATGCTGGGGGAGGGCGTGGACCTCTTCTACGTGCCACTCCCGCCGTCGCTCGCCGATAAGACGCTCGCCGAGGCGGAGATCGGCGCCCGCACCGGCTTGAACGTGATCGGCCTGCAGGAGAACGGGCGGATCGTCACGGATCTGCCTCCCGACCGCCGGCTGATTGAAGACTCGGTGCTGGTCGTCCTGGGCAGCGCGGAGCAGCGGGAGAATTTCAGCGCTACGTACGATTAACTCGCGGGCAATGGGAGGCTTCGCTTTAATCTTTCCTAGACTGAGACGCACCAGCCGTAGCGGGCCGCCGCCGGAGCTCCAGCTTGCGCATGCGGTCCCGTAACGTGCTCGGCTTGAGACCGAGCCTCTCCGCAGCGCCGGAGGTACCTCCTATTTGCCAATGGGTTATGTCGAGGGTTCGGAGTATGTGTTCGCGTTCGACACTCTCGAGGTTTAACGGCGTGTCCGGGTCGCTTACTCTGGTGGGCCGCGGCAGCGACACTACCTCTAAATCGCGCATCGACTCCGGCATCAGGATCAGAGACCTCTCGATCACATTTTCCAACTCTCTCACGTTGCCTGGCCAATCGTAGGCCTGCAATCTCTCCATGACATTCGCCGGAATAGTTTCCACGCTCCTCCCCAGCTTCTTGGCATAGCGCTCGACGAGCGCGCGCGCAAGAAGTGGGATATCCTCACAGCGTTCCCGCAACGGAGGCAACGTCACTGGGAAGACATTGATGCGGTAGTACAGATCCTCCCGGAACTCCTTGGCCGCGACCAGGCCCTCTAGGTCACGGTTCGTTGCGGCGATCAATCTCACGTCGGTAGCCATCGTGCGCGTGCCACCCAACCGCTCGAACTCACCTTCCTGCAGTACTCGCAGCAATTTCGGTTGTAAATCGAGCGGCAACTCGCCGATCTCGTCGAGGAACAGGGTGCCGCCATCGGCCAGCTCGAAGCGCCCTATCTTCTTCGCCGTCGCCCCCGTAAACGCGCCTTTCTCATGGCCGAACAGTTCACTCTCGATGAGCGTCGCGGGAAGTGTCGCGCAGTTGACCTTCACGAGTGGTCGATCGCCACGGGAACTCAAGCTGTGAATAGCGCGAGCGATGAGTTCCTTACCCGTGCCGGTTTCGCCGAGCAGCAATACCGTCGCTTCGGTCGATGCCACCTTCTCGACCTTGTTCAATACCCGCTTGAGGGAATCGCTCCGCCCGATCAACTCCTCGAAGTTGTGGTTGAGCTTGATCTCGTCCCTGAGATAGACGTTCTCTCGGTTTAACCGCTCCTTGAGACGATGGATCTCTTCGTGCTGACGAGCATTGTCGAGCGCAAGCGCCAGCTGCTTGGCGACCAGATCGGCGAAGTCGATGTCCTCCTCAGAGTACCGATTGGGCGATGGGTGACCGATGTTGAAGGTGCCGATAACCTTGCCCTGCGCCACCAGCGGCATGAGGAGGTAGGACCGGATTCCCCGTTCCAGCAGCATCCGGTCGATTTCGAACCGCTGCTCTGCCACCAGATCTCTCGCAATGAGTGGGCGGCGATGCTCAAGCACCCAACCGGAGTGGGACCCCTCGCGAGGCATGTCGAAGCCTGGCTCCACCTGCACCGACAACGCAAGAGGCTCAATCGCGACGACCGACAGCGAATCGCTCGCTTCGTTGTAAAGAGCGATAGCCGTGCAGTCCACGGGTAACGCCTTGCGCAACGCATTCGCGATCGACTTGAACAGCTCCTCTACCCCGAGGTTGGCGATGATTGCGTTGTTAATGTCGAGGATGACGTTGTATTTGTCTCGTCCCGCCAGCAGGTCGGCGGACTCGTGGGTCTCCATGGTCGCCTTGGCCTCCGTCCAGAATAGGTCCTGCGCAACCAAGATTAAGGTTTCATTAAGGGTCGTGCAACACGCATTCGACGGCGGCTTACCACTGAAGGACCGGCCGCATGATCAGGTATCTTCCTCAGCCAGTTCCGCTAGCAACGATTCCGCCTTCTCCGCCAAGGCCTTCTTGGGAATCATCCCCAAAACCTGTTCCACCACCTGGCCGCGCCGGAAGAAGAGTAGCGCGGGAACTGATTCGACACCGTAGCGGGTCTTAATCCTCGCCGCCCGGTCGATATCGACCAAAACCACCTTAATGCGAGCCTCCAGCTCTTGCGCGATGGCCTCAACGACCGGGCTCATCATGTGGCAGGCGCCACTCCAATCCGTCCGGAAACAAACGAGCACCAGGCCGTCGCCGGCCAGCACTTCGGTTTCGAACTGCCGCTCGTGCACGATTACAGTGAGTTGTTCCGACATGTGACCGGGTGCCAGGTGAGTCCGACGACCGTTGAATCACGGTTGGGGAGCAATCCGCGTGCCCGGATGCGACGCCCGCGAAGTTCCCGCGAGAGCACAGCATGGCTGTAGCCGCGTCGAGATGCCGGGTGCATCGGTGTGGAGTGAGGGCACGGCCCACCGTGCCTCCCACGGTGGGCCGTGGCTTGATCTTCCCCAGTCGGTCTTCATCCGAGCAGCAGAGCCTAACCCGTAAACCTCTGTTCTTCTTGTGGTTACGTCGTACGCGATCGGCGGATACGCATCGGGCACACTTGCTGCCAATGTCAGCCACGATCCGTGGCGATCTGGTCGTGAAACAACGCGGCATTGAGCCACCTCACCCATCAACATTGTCGAGCGAAACGATCGATAGAAAGGATCGGCAACATGCGTAACCAATACCGTTCATCAGCGATCAGCATCATTCTCGGAGTTTTCGCGTTGAGCGTTCTACCGAGTAGCCCAGCCTTGGGGCAGGAGAAGTCGCTCTATGAACGACTCGGCGGCTACGAAGCGATTTCAGCGGTGGTGAACGACTTCGCCCCGAAACTCTTCGCTGATCCGCAGGTCGGGCCCTTTTTCAAGGGGATGGGTGCGGACACCCGGCAATCGTTCATCCAGAAGAACATCAACCTGGTATGCAACGTCACCGGCGGGCCGTGCAAGGTCCTCAGCCGACCTGCCAGAACCGTTCACGAAGGGCTTGGCATAACGGAAGCAGACTTCGACGTCGTTTTCAATCACCTGGTGGATACCCTTGACGGATTCAACGTACCCGCCAAGGAGAAACAGGAACTGCTCGCGATCATTGGCACGCTCAGGGCGGACATCGTTCAAGGGAGTTCATAGTCGAACCTCTGGACGACCAAGGGTGCCTGCCTCCAGGCGTCCGCCCATGGGTCACGGTTGGATCCTGGGCGGCCGTTCTCGGCAAAAAACTACACGCAGCTCGTGTAACAAAATCGCTGTACAGGAGACTATGCAGTTGTCATTGACGAAGCAACTGCATCAATCACGAACGCAATCAACTGGAGGTGAAGATGACTTCGCTTCTTAAGAGAACGGCTGTATGGTCTTTGGCGCTACTTATCGCGGCGATCGCCGGTTGCGCCTCGAACGATCAGGACATGGATCCGGATCAACGCTCGATCGTTGCGAAGCCGACGTTCAACGCGGACGGAACATTGAATCGGCCGTCGTTGACGTATAGAGAATGGGTATATGTCGGTACACCTCTCACACCCAATTCACTCAACCCACCCGAGGCACCCTTCCCGGACTTTCACAACGTATACATCCATCCGGCGGACTATGAGCATTACCGCGACACGGGTGAATGGCAGAATGGCACTGTCTTGATAAAAGAACTGGTTTCCGTCGGTAGCGAGCAAGCGGTAAGCGGAAAGGGTTTCTTCATGGGCGAATTTACTGGGTTGGAGGCAACGGTAAAAGATGCTCAGCGGTTCGCAGACGAACCTGGCAACTGGGCCTATTTCAGCTTTGGTCATGAGTATCCGCTCGCAGACACCGCTGAACCGTTTCCTGCCGTTGCGTGTAACGCATGCCATCAAGCCAGTGCGGCGGATGACTTCGTTTTTACGCAGTATTACCCCGTGCTCCGCGCCGCTCGAGCCAATGGTGAACAGGGAGGTGGCGCCGCGATGGCCAGCGGGTCGGCAGCCTTCGACCGAATCGAAGACGTGATGACCGGGGCACTCGACGACGCTATGGAACCGACCGCGGCCAGCGGTGCCGCAATGGGTACCGTCCCGACTACCGATGCAGCACTCAACGCATATCTGCGCGAGGCCAGTTACACACAGATGCCGAACAGTGAATCTGGACGTCACCCCTCTGCGGGACCCCACACGAACTTCGGACTCCCGGTACGCGTGTACATGAATGAGGTGCTCGAATCATCATTGAGGGCAGATAATGATTCGCATCCGATCGGCTCGGAGGCCGTTAAAGAAATGTTTTCGGCCGATGGTACGCTCGAGGGGTGGGCCGTCATGGTTAAAACGCAGACGGGCAGTGACGGCGGCAAGGGTTGGTTTTGGTATGAGGTCGCGAGCGTCGAGCCCAACGCTGCACCTGTAACGTCTGGCAACGGGATACCCCTTTGTTTTGGCTGCCACTCAACTGGGGCGGACTACGTCCTTTCGGACTATCCGTTGCGTTAGCTTAATTTACCCGTCACGTTTAGTGTTTTCCCCGTGACGTTGACACCGCGTTGCGAGCGGCGGCGAGACTCGATGCGTCCGCAATGATGGTGAACGATCATCGGCATTCCGTGTCGATTGAATGCCCTTCGCCCGTATCAAGCGTTCCGGACTCGGTACGGGCGGGATCCCTTTACAATGCACGATGTGCAGATCGAGAAGATGGTCGTGATACGCTCACGGGAACTCTGATGACCGACACCTTCGACAATTTGAAATCCGCCTTCGCCGACCGCTACCCTATTGAGCGGCAGATCGGCGCCGGGGGCATGGCGACGGTGTATCTAGCCAGAGATCTGAAACACGGTCGCGAGGTCGCGGTGAAAGTGCTCCGACCGGAACTGGCTTTGACGATCGGGGCTGACCGGTTCCTGCGAGAGATTGAGATTGCCGCGCGTCTGACTCATCCGCATATCCTGCCACTGTACGACTCCGGCCGCGCCGATGAATTTCTTTTTTATGTCATGCCCTACGTGGATGGCGAATCCCTCCGCCATCGACTCGTACGGGAACCACAGCTTCCCGTCGTCGAGGCATTGGGGATTGCACGAGAGGTCGCCGACGCCTTGAGCTACGCGCATGCCAACAACATTGTGCACCGCGATATCAAGCCGGAAAACATACTGACCCATGCGGGACACGTCATGATTGCTGATTTTGGCATCGCACGGGCGATGACCCTTTCGACGGTGGAGCCGCTGACGCGGGCGGGCGTGATGATCGGGACGCCGGCGTACATGAGTCCGGAGCAGGTTGGCGGCGAACCGAACGTGGGCAGCCGCAGTGACATCTACTCCTTAGGGTGTGTCCTATACGAAATGTTGGCTGGCCAGCCACCGTTTAGCGGACCAACGCCCGACAGCATCTGCAGACAACACATCTCGGCGAAAGTGCCGGCCGTGACCGCAATTCGGCCACTCGTTCCCCGCGGGGTCGCCGATATCATCGACGGTGCCATGGCTAAGAGACCCGCCGATCGGTACCCAACGACCGACGCTCTCGTAGAAGAGTTGAGCATGCAGGCGTCGTTGGAAACAGACCCGTCGGCCCGCGCGTCCCTGCGCACACGGGCGGTAAGGCGACGGTGGGTATTCAGAGGAAGCACCGCCGTCGTCGGGGCGGTTCTGATCGCAACGCTTGCGAACCTGCTGCGCGACCCCGCACGTTCTCCGTCAGCAGTGGCGTCGCAGCGCCAG
>JAZDDC010000452.1:0-2865 GCA_036679565.1 Gemmatimonadota bacterium | reverse complement strand
GTGATGACACGATACATCTGAGCGGTGGGTTGATTCATGACGCTCGACCAGGTCTTGCCGCCGTTAAACGTCACTGACGCGCCGCCATCGTTCCCGTTGATCATGATGTCGCTGTTGGTAGGGTTGATCCACAACGCGTGGTGATCCACGTGACTGGCCGGGATTCTTGTGTACGTCTTACCACCGTCGATGGATCTCATCGCGCCGCTATTTAGGACCCAGACTTCGTCTTCGTCACTGGGGTCGGCAACGATGTGCATGTAGTACCAAGCCCGGGCCCAGGTGCGGGCGTCGTCGCTCACTTGGCTGAAGGTTTCGCCCGCGTCGTTGGAGCGATATACGCCGCCCTCACCGTCCTTTGCTTCGATGGCCATGTAGACGATCTGCGGGTTAGCCGGCGAGATGGCGATACCCATCTTACCCTTCAGCGTTGGTAGTCCGTTTGTGATTTCACGCCAGTTGGCGCCGCCGTCCGTGGTTTTGTAAACTCGGCTACCCGGACCTCCGCTTTTTACCACCCATGGCTGACGGCGAAAGTCCCATGACGTGGCCATCATGAATCTCGGGTTGGTGGCGTCAACGGTGAGGTCTACAAATCCCGCGTCTTCGTTCACATAGAGAATTTTTTCCCAATTTTGCCCGCCGTCCCCTGACAGGTAAATACCGCGTTCTTCGTTGGGTCCCCAAGGATTCCCCTGAGCTGCCAGGTATACGCGGTCGGGGTTTCTTGGATCGACGATGATTCTGCTGATGTGTCGAGTGGCTTCCAACCCGAGGTGGGTCCACGTCGCGCCCGCGTCCGTGGATTTGTAAACGCCATCACCGTGCGAAGTCTTTACACCCCGCACGGGGGATTCGCCGGTCCCAATGTAAATGATGTTAGGGTCGGACGGTGCCACGGTTATGGCGCCGATTCCGCTCGTATTGAAGAAACCGTCTGAGATATTTTGCCAGGTGGTGCCCGCGTCGGTGGTTTTCCATACGCCTCCACCCGTGGCCCCCATGTAGTATGTGAAAATCTGTCCGGGCACGCCGCTCACGGTGGTCACCCGCCCGCCTCGGAACGGGCCGATGTTTCGATACTTCATCGACTGAAAGAGGGTGGAATCGACCTGCGCGTGTGTCGGTGTGGTGGGGACCAAGAGCAGTGTGAGCCCGAGTACGGTCCACGTGAATGTGCGTAGCGGATGTTGTGTGTTGAGTTGGGTCCTCAAGAGTGTCGCCTTTTTTGTTTGAATACCGATTGACTGCTGTCGCGAAGTTTTGCTGCCACCTGTCGTCCGCGCGAAGGTCGGGACGCTCTGAAAAGAAGGTCTTTTGGCCGGAGGGCAAGAGGTCTCAAGGCGAAGGCGTTGAGAGACGTTTGCCCAGAAAAGGCGGTTTGGACTAATCCTTATATAGTACGAGTGGATACGGGAGCGAAAGGGGGGATAAACGAGTGGGTGTACTCATGTGGGCCCGAGCGCCGCTCGAAAGAGACCTGGAAAATCCAACGCCAGTCGTTGACCTGCCGGCCCTACCCATTCGAACGCCCGCTCCACAATCTCCGGCCGTTCGTCGTTAGGCATCCATCGCTCGACGATCCGCGCATCCGAATCGACGATCCAATACTCGGCGATGCCGGCTTTCTGGTAGATGCGTCGTTTCTTTCCGCGATCCCTTGCGGCCGTCGAGGGCGAAAGGATTTCGACGGCGAGAATCGGTATGCCGATTTCTGTCCATGATGTGAGGTGGCGCCCGGGCTCCTTCTTGATGATGAATAAATCTGGTTGCAACAGTGATTCTGGTCCGAGCACCACATCCGCAGGACTCAGGAAGACGATGAGGTCGTCCCGATCGGCAAGTGCATTTCCGAGAACCAAGTGCAGTTTCTGGAGGACCATCTGATGTGGCAACGCGGGAGCTGGGGTCACGACGTGTTCCCCCTCCAGCAACTCGTGTCGGAATCCATCCTCAGGGAGAGCCAATAGCTCTTCGATTGTCGTGATCGCTGAGTCGTGTGCTGGCATCTGCACAATTTGCCACTCCTCGGCAGCAGTAATCAACCGAACGTCCGCCGAGGATACAGTGATCTGCGCATCAACACGTGGTCGAATAAACGAGGCGCGTAGTTAAAATTTCCTAAATGGGGTGTATCATTGTTGCACGCCCACTTGGAGGCATGACTACCGTATGAGCATCTTCACCATCGGGCAGACCGTTCATCATCGGAAGTTTGATTACCGAGGGGTCATCACGGGTGTGGACCAACGCTTTCAGGGTTCGGACGATTGGTACGATCAGGTCGCTCTATCCCGCCCGCCTAAGGGTGCGCCTTGGTATCACGTTCTCGTGCATGGGGCATCGCACCGGACATACGTGGCTGAACGGCATCTCGAGCCGGACGTCAGTATGGAACCAATCGAACACCCGGAGGTGGACGATTTCTTTGATCTGTTTCGAGACGGTGTCTACAGCAACTCTTTGTGGAACTGAAGAAGCGTGTTCCTCATGTGGGACCGAGGTGGTTTGTTTGTGGCACGGTTGGATCGATGAGCGACGCCAGAATTTTCTCGCAATCTGCCTTTGAAAAGTCTTTTGCGTAGAACCGCGAGAAGAAGAGTACGCGTTCGTCAATCTCAGACTCGTCAACGCTTGCCTTAACTAGCGTGCGCGCCGTCGAAAACATTCGTGATGCCATCTGAAGACGTCTAGCGGGGGTTGTTTCTGCCATCCGTGCCCGTACATATGCGTCCACGTTACTTGGCGTGTGGATCATTTCTCTATTTCTCTCAACAGGGAATCGACTCCCAGCCGGTCAGCCCACATGGTGAGGTACGCTCGATCCAGTTTCACGTTGGCCGAGAGTATCTCCTTCACGTCTCG
>JAZDDC010000451.1:0-9244 GCA_036679565.1 Gemmatimonadota bacterium | reverse complement strand
GCACTCGGCATCGGTGCGAACACGGCAATCTTCAGCGTAGTCCGCGCAGTGCTATTGGCACCGTTGCCCTATGAAGATCCGGATCAATTGACCATCGTTTGGGGAGAGTTGCGAAATCGGAACATCACGCACTTCCCACACTCCCCACCCAATTTCAGGGACATGCAGGAATCCGGAGTATTTTCTGACCTCGGCGCATTTTTCTCTTTTGGTGTGAGCCTGACCGGCGACGGTCGAGCCGAGCAGGTGGATGCGGGGTTCATAACGTCAAATTTTTTCGATGTCCTCGGTGTGAAGCCCTTCATGGGGCGTAACCTCACTCTGGCCGACGACACACCGTTTAATCCCCTCACAGACACGACTTCAGCGCCACCGACGAGTGCGGTTATCCTGAGTTACGGTTATTGGCAACGGCGCTTCGGTGCCGACCCGGATGTATTGGGACGCGCACTGCAATTGGGCGGCGGACCTGCTGAAATCGTCGGTGTCATGCCCGAAGACTTCAAACTCCTCTTCCCACCGACCGTCCGCGCCGAAACCGATGTAGATCTTTGGGGACCCGCCCGGCTGGATTACGAAAATGCGCCACGAAACAATGTTTACCTGCAGGCAATTGGGCGGCTCGCTCCTGGTGTATCGGTAGTTCGCGCTCAAGCAGAATTGGACACTCAAGCCGCTAGGGTCCGTGACGAATTTTCGGTTAGTGAAACAGCCGGTTATTACCTGCGTATCGAGTCGCTGCACGAAGACCTCACGCGACAAGTGCGGCCAACAGTTTTGGCACTGCTTGGAGCCGTCGGTTTTGTCTTGTTGATCGCGTGCGCGAATGTTGCAAATCTTTTGCTCGTTCGCGCAACCGCACGTTCGCGTGAGATGGCAATCCGCGCCGCACTTGGCGGTAGCCGGAAGCGCCTGATCGGACAGGTCTTCGTTGAAAGCATCGTATTGGCGTTGGTGGGTGGGGCAGTTGGCGTCGCCTTAGCACAATTAGGTATTCAAGCGCTCATTGCACTACAACCTGCGGACTTGCCAAGGTTGGAGACCGTCTCACTAGACCCCTCTGTACTTGGTTTCGCGTTAATGGCGTCGTTGGGATCGGCCTTGATCTTCGGTGTCTTTCCCGCCTTTGGTGCGTTTGGAGATCGTTTGCACGAATCCCTTCGAGGAAGGTCCGTTGCGGGTGCCAGTTCGTGGCAACGAACAGCGCGCAACGGCATGGTCGTCTTGGAGGTAGCGCTTTCGTTGGTGCTGCTTGTTGGTACGGGCTTAATGATTCGCAGCTTCGTGGCGTTGCACCGGGTCGATCCGGGATTCGAATCACACAATGTTTTGACGTTCGATGCGCCACTTCCCTTTTTCGAGTACCCGCAGGCATCTCAGCGCGCGTCCTTTCACACACAGCTGTTAGACCGGTTGTCGGCCCTCCCCGGGGTAGCGCAGGTTGGCGGCGCGTTCCCTCTTCCGTTGAGTGGCCAGGCCGCTAACGGCCGATACGGCACGGAGACGGCGTTAGAAGACGAACGGAATTTTCTGCAAGCGGACTATCGCGGCGTGATGCCCGGGTACTTTCGTGCAATGCAGACACGACTGATTGAAGGACGCACTTTTACGCGCGCAGATTACAATGACAGTCTACCCAACGTAGTCATCGACGATGTGCTTGCACGAAAAACATGGCCCGGGGAGACCGCAACTGGAAAACGTATTTTGATACGTACCGGTAACGAAGCTGAATGGGTCAATGTTATCGGCGTGGTGAAACACCAGCGCCATGCGTCGCTCGCGCAAGAAGGGCCGGAGACCGTCTATTTCACAGACCGGTACTTTGGTAGTTTCGCTCAGACCTGGGTGGTACGCACAACCATCGACCCTCTTGCCCTGACCAACGCAATCCGACAGGAGGTTGCCGCCCTCAACGCCAATGTGCCCGTGGATAACGTACGCCTCCTCGACGACTTGCTGAAAGAAGCACGCTCGGCAACGCGTTTTAGCCTCGTGTTGATCAGTGTTTTCGGTGCATGTGCCATAACATTGGCGGCCGTCGGGTTATACGGTGTCCTATCCTACACGGTTCGGCAACGCACCTCCGAGATCGGTATCCGCATGGCATTTGGCGCGCAACGAGGGAGCATTTTGAAACTCGTCGTGGGCCAAGGACTGCTTCTCACCGGAATCGGCATGGCCACTGGAATCGTTATGGCGTTGGGTCTGACGCGATTGATGTCCACCATGCTCGTGGGCACGGCGTCCACGGATCCCATCACCTACATTGGGATATCTTTGATGTTCGGTCTCGTGGCACTTCTGGCAAGCCTGGTTCCCGCATGGCGAGCAACGCGGGTTGACCCGGTTATCGCATTGCGTCAGGAGTAGCATCAACAAAACGACAGCGCCACTGAATCCGCGGATCACGGAAAGTAGGTGTGTTCAGTGGCACTGTTGTTTTCGCACTAACGAGGCGGCCGTATCGGTTGCGTCCATGCCATTTCCAGCTCACCCTCCTGATACGGATTCTCTTTGAGTTTCGTAGAAAAAACTACGGCGCGTACATAGAGTTCATCTCCACGAAACACATAACGGGCCGCATTCCCGTTGATCTCAGCAAACACCTCGCCAACGTCATCACTGTAGCGATACAACGTCGTTGACTCGTCACCGTCGGTTACTCTGACGCGTGTCGTATCATACCCGACACGTGTCCCGATGAACCGCGTGTAATATCTGATGCCAAGCTCCGGTCGCAATAAGACGGAGACTGTGTCGGACCTTATCATTACGTCTTCTAGTTCGATACCGGTGGATGCGTAGAAGTCGCCATCCTCCATTGAGGAAATCAGTGACGAGGGCGTGAGCGAGTCTGACCGGACCATGATCCAACCACGTCCCGGATTCGCTAAGCCCTGTTGCATGTCCTGGTAGTGATGCGCATCATCAACGGCGATGCCATAAATCAAGTCGCTGCCAGAGCGCAGTCGTTCTGACAGAATGATGTCCCAGATACGTTCCATGCTCGGTCTGTCTTCATTACCCTCGTTGTGAACGGCGGGATGCCCGTTGTACACTTCGAAGAATCTCTCGCCCTGGAGTGGAATAATATCTTCTGCAGTCAACGCCCATCCGAAGTTGGGATGGTTGATATGCGGAAACATTGGCTGCCCTGTCCGATCACGCTGTTCGATTACTGCATCGACGTTGTTCTGTAATACCTCCCGCACGCTCGAACCACCGCGGGGTTCAATCTCCTCCAGAATGTTTGTCGCATTGACGTGAATGGGTCTCGAATCGAACGCGGACGTAATCTCTTCACCTTGGATGATCAAGAAACGGCCCGGTACCTCAACGCGATCACGATATTCGTCAAACGTCTTTAACCGAACTTCAAGTACGTCGTTGATCTCGCGGGTTTCCACCCAATCGTCGCCAGATACAGACACGTAATGTTCGAATGCCGGGACTCCCCCCGCAGACGTGGCCGGATCGATCCATCGTTCGCCTCGCGCCAGCCTGTTGTGATCCGATACCGCGACGAATTCGTATCCGTGTGAGCGGTACCAATCCAACACAACCTCCGGGTACTCATCTCCATCGCTCCACAGCGTGTGTGTGTGCAGATTCCCCTGCCACCACCTCGCAGTTTCTCGTACCGGGGTCGCTGCATTCTCCGCACCACAGCCCATGACCAGTACTAAGAGGCCGGTTGCGACATGGGCGGGCCACGATCGCGACAAATCTTCGTTGTTCACCTTTCGAATCGCTCCATCGACAGGATAACCAGGAGGATGGCACCACGGTGGCCTTCGGGGAAAGGGATCAGATCACAATTCGCAATCGAAGTTTGCCCGCAACATGACCGGCGAGTCAAACTACTCGACTCGCATTGCCTCTCCAGGGGTGACGCGGCCGGCCATGAATGCCGGAACGGATGCCGCCAAAAGCCCTACGATGGCGAGCCCCAGGACAACGAGCCCAAACGTCATTGGATCGTTTGAGGAGATACCAAACAGGATGGATTCGAGATACCTGTTGAGACCATAGGACGCTAGCGTACCGAGGGTCACTCCAACCAGGATCAGCTTGGCCCCATGCGCCCACACGATATGCATGAGATCCCGCGTCCCTGCTCCAAGCGCCATACGCACACCGAACTCGTGCCTGCGTTGGTTCACCGTATACGCAAGAACCCCTCCGATCCCGACGGCCGCCATCAAAGCCGCGATCGCCGAGAAGAGCCCCAGGAGATATGCACGAACCCGTGGCGCAGCGAGGTCTTGGGATACCCACCGCGCCATCGTCTTTACGTCTGTGATGGGTACGGTCGCGTCAGTTTCCCAAATCGCCCGTTGAACCACGGCGGAAAGGGATAGGGGATCCGTCCCCGTTTGAACGACGAGATCCATGCCGGCTCTGATCCAGGGGACAAACACCTGCGCGTGCGGCGCATAGATTTCTGATCTTGCTTCCCGCAGTACACCAAACTGACGCACGTCCGAAACAACCCCGACGATCTCGCGAGGAATACCCCGCACGTTCACACGTTTGCCCAACGGATCCTCTCCGGGGAACAACAACCTCGATAACGATTGGTTTATCACGGCAACGGCGATACTCGAGGAATCATCGCTCGGCAGAAATCCGCGACCCGCAATCACAGTGATTCCGATGGTCTGAAAATATCGCGGAGTCACCGCCCTCGCTTCCGTACCAATTCTGTCGCTCGGTGCCGGTGGCGGTCGATCCGTTCGTCGAATGCCCTGCCCTTCATATCCACCGGTCATGGGGAGAAAACTCACCGCCCCAACATCAACTACGCCCGGCAATGCATCCACACGTTCGACAACATCTTCCCAGAAACGCGTGAGGTCCGAATGCGCTGCGTACCGCCGTTCGGCGGGTGTGACATTCATGGTGAGAATGTTATCGGAACGAATCCCTGATTCAATGCCGGTGAGATTTGTGAGACTTCGTAACAACAAACCGGCGCCCATCAGCAGTGTAAGAGCTAATGCAACCTCTGTTACCACCAATCCATTCCGGAAACGTAGGTTCCCAACGGTCACCTGCCGCGCCTGTGCGCGCATGTCCTCGATACGTCGCGGAGACGCCAGCTGTAACGCCGGCGCAATGCCGAACAACAGCGCGACAATGAAGCTGACCGCTATCGCAAATGCAATCACAACTGCATCGATGGAAATTGTTTCCGCTCTCGGCACCGCAGCGCCGAGTCCAACAAACAGACGAACACCGGTCGATGCGAGAATGAGACCCAGTATGGTGCCCGTGGCGGACAACACCATGCTTTCGACCAGGAGCTGTGAGACAATTCGACTCGTGCTCGCCCCAAGCGCGGTTCGCACGGCTATTTCTCCGCGTCGTACCGTCGCGCGACTCAAGAGCAGGTTGGCAACATTCGAACTCGCGATCAGCAGGAGTACACAAACCGCGATAAAAAGCGTGAGCACACCCACGCGACTTCCGCCAATCATGACGTCCATTATCGGCACCGCGACGATACCATCGCCAGCTTTTTCGTCGGGGAACTCTTCGAGTAACTCCGCCGATATGGCAGCCAATTCGGCGTTGACCTGTTGCAACGTCACGCCTGAAGCCATCCGCGCAAACGGCCGCATGTTGTGCCCAGTCCGAAACAGCACGTTGACGTCAAAGTATGGAGGACGCGCCCGCCAGATATCCAGATGCCCGTCCGGATCTTCGAATCCCACGGGTGCAACACCAACAACCGTGTAGCGAACACCGGACAGATCTACGGAGCGGCCAACGATGTCCGGGGCGGCGCCCAAACGTTCGGACCACACGTGGTGACTCAAAACAACCACGGGCTCGTGGCCCGTCTCGCTCTCCTCGCTGGTGAAAAACCGGCCGGCAGCCGGTGCGACACCGAGCAAAGAGAAGAAGTTGGCGGAAACGGAAGCTCCATCTAAACGCACGGGATCACCATCTCCAAGTAGGGTGGGTGACCACGATTGTTTGGCCGCTACGTGCAACAGCGTACTACTTCTCTCACGCACATCGACGATATCGGGATACGACATGTTGCTCAGTTCGGAGTCACGATCGCGTGTCTCGTAAAGCCGAACGACACGTGACGCGTCTTCAAATAGCGGCGGCCGCAGCAGCACTGCGTTCACGATGGTGAAAAGGGCTACCGTGGATCCGATGCCAAGCGTCAATGTGGTGAGGGACGCAACCGCGAACAACGGATTCCTTCTCAAGCTTCTTACAGCAAAACGCACATCGGGACCAAGTGTGCCAAGCCACCCTCCGCGACCGCCGTAACCTGGAAGAATCCCCTTCCTTCCAGGTAAGCGAGATCGAAAAATGTACGGTAGCGAGTAAAGCACTTGACGCCTGTACCACCGTCTCGCAACGGCGTCACCGTATTCATTGCGCCGCCTCACAAACGCTTCGTCCAAGTCGCCGACAAGAAACTCCCGCGTGGACCTTGGCCCGATAAGAAAAAGTAGCTTCCGGAATCGGCGTGGCGCACCGTGAGGATCCTTGGGATCGGTCATGTGCGCCGGCCCCGGTCCACAACCAACCCGTCGGCCATACGATCCATCATCGCGCGCGCCGCCGCTAACGCACGCCGACCCGCTTCACTCGCTCGAAACACCTTACGGGCGCGGCCACCTCGCACCGGTGTCGGAGCAGTCACGGAGGACCGGGCGTAGCCCTTTCGCTCCAACCGATCCAAGGCAGCATACACCGCTCCGATGATTACGTCTCGTTGGCCCCGACGCTCTATCTCATCCCGAATGGTGACTCCGTACGCGTTTCCGTCGAGCCGGATCACGGCGAGCAGCACCATTTGTTCGAATTCCCCGAGGTATAGGCCTTTTGTCATACAGCACCGTTTTTCATGATTTGATAAGCAAATATGAACAAATAGAGAGCCTCAAGCAACCCGCGAATCGAAACGTTGTGTTTCAATGTGTGTATGGGTGGTAGCCGGAAGAACGGACCCTCACTGGGACTAGCGGGATTTCCCACATCCCGGCACTTTCACGCGACACGGCTAATCAGGGGGACGGTGAAACCGATCCACGAATACGTTCGGCGATCAGCCAGAATAACTGTTGTGCTTTGCGTTGCCGCCGGAAGTCTGCAATGCTTTAATTTCCAGACAACGCCGCGCTTCGACACGTTCATCGCACCGGTTGATAGCGGAAATCCTCGCGCGATGCGTTTGGTGCTCGTACCAACCTCCGTGCCCGCGGACATCGAAAACCCAGAACCTATCGTGATGCTGTTCGACAGCCTCGTAGAGCAAAGCCTCCTCAAACACGGGTTCGACGTCGTACCCGCAAGCGAGTACCGGAAAATCTGGAGTCGCCTCAATGAAGAAGCCGCCGGCTTTTTTGACCCATTCACGGGTGAGCGCGACGAACCGGAATATGCGGCCGGTGTGAGTCAGCTAATCAAGGAAGTGCATGAACGCTTCCAACCGGACGGATTCCTGTACCCCGAGCTGTGGGTCGTTGAAGCCCCAATATCTGCCAACCACGCCGCATGGGATGGCACATCACAAAGGGTGTGGCCGGCACCACGGGGACTGTCGGCCGTGTTTGCCCTGACGTTTGCCGTCGTGGTCGAGGATTCGGCCGGCACCGAACTTTTTGTAAACGGCCGTGGCCTGGAGGTAATGGAGGAGTTTGATCTGGACATGAACGAGATGATCATGATTCCACGGGAACGATTGTTCCGGCAGAGCGAAGTGTACTTAGAAACCGTAACTAGAGTGTTAGCTCCCCTCCTAGCGATGTCACCAAAGAAAAACTGACAGCGCATTCCCGACGTTCGAACCAACTGATAATCGAACGGACAGACCAACCCCGACACCCAACGGTTTTCCTGGAACAGCTGGCAGCTGGTAGCTGGCGGCTGGCGGCTGGCAGCCCAAAAAAACCGGAGCCCCCAAAGGGGACCCCGATCTGAAATGTTGTTTGTTGACTACTCCTGCTGCCGTACAACCTATGGCGCCGGAACCAACAGACTCCAATACGATCCGATGTTGAACGAAACCGGATTCACTTCATAGTAGCGACCGCGAGAAAAGTGTCCGGTTGTCGGGAAATACGGCGGCGGACTCGAGAACGCACATTGATCGTACGAGTACCGTTTCAGGTATCCTCGGCCATTGCCTTGGCCAACCGCGCCACGGGTTGATTGAATGATCCCACCGGTAAGGTACATGCAACCCCGACCCCACGTTGTGGCTTCACACGCCTCGTCATTCCTGGAATGCGCCGAGCTGGAATAGTTCGCGACGGTGAAAATGTCGAGCGCCAACACGATACCGTGGATGAATTCGTCTTTGGTGTCGTCGTATGTTCGGTGGTTCCAAGTACTGTTTGGCCGCTGCGGCGCGTTGAGCGTATTGTCGGAGATGATGACGTCGTCGGCGGAGAACATGCCAAGGACATCGTTGCAGGTGCCCGCACCCGGGTTTGTCGCGTACACTATGTCGTCCGCTATGATGATGTCGTTGGTGGCTGCTAGAGTCACCCGGCCCCGGAGGACGCCACTGATGGCCACTTTGCCTTCTACGTAGATGACGCCCTTGAAACTCGGGTTGAATGTGCGGTTGATCGGGAAGAGATACTGGGCCTCCACGGGACCTACCGCCAAGACGAGAGCCGGATCAGGCACCACCGCGCGCTGGAGCCATTGGCCCGGACCGCCGTTGGGGTTGAAAGCACCAAAGAGCGAATCATCGCCACCCAGATAACACCGGCGGTCGGTATCAGTGACTGCGTCTAACCAATCGTCCGCTGCTGGGATGTTTGGGTGATCCGCCGCCGCCACAAACGTCGGAGGATTATTGCCTTCGTAGTGACCGCAGTTGAGGGAGTTTTGCAAACCGATTCCAGTGGTCGGCCGCATGGCTACGACGTACGGAGCGTTACCGGGCGCTGAATACACCCGAATGAAACCCTCGTTCGCACCGTTGAACTGGCCGTCGTTGTTGAGATCCACCGGTCTAAAGTCGATCCGCATGGTCGCTTCGCCCTGATTACCTTGCGTTGTGCTGATGAAGGACGTGCCCCCGGCGGTGGCTTGGGCCAGCAGGTTGGTCAATTCCGCGGTTTGAGGCATTTCGATACGTGGCCCGTTCTCAGTGTACCCTTGGGCAAACGTACCGTACTGCCCACCTTGAACCGTCTTGGCAGTCGTTACATCTCCAAGGAACGTCGCCCCGGACGAGTAGATCTTTAAGTAATCGTTC
>JAZDDC010000450.1:0-16785 GCA_036679565.1 Gemmatimonadota bacterium | reverse complement strand
GTTCTTTATCGCCTCTGAAAACGCACGGGCTGCTTTTTTAACACCGTCGGCGACTTCGCTCACGGCCGCCTTGGCTTCTTTTGCATAGTAACCCGTCGCTTTTCCGATATCCTCACGCAAAGGCGGTTGCTCGTCAGGTTCGCTGCGATGAATGTAGTCGCCGCTCATGATTTTGTCGTATTCGCCCGATTCATACCACGTTTTGAGTTCGGCCACTCGCAACGTGTGAAACGGGTGAGTTGCATCAAGCATGTTGATAATTTTGAAGATTGTGTCGAGCGGACCACCTGACCGCGAATATTCAGCGGCTTGGGTCAGGTACGCATCAAGACTCGATTCGCTCAATGTGTCTTGCGACCGTAACGTCATCGTCTCGCCCTCGTTTGGGCCGCTCAAAATCTTGACGTCTGATGCCATATACTGCCGCCGCCCGCGAGTTTGAGGTAGATACGCAATGTTTCGTCGCGGTCTTGGCTACACAGCAAACCGGCGCGATCCGCGGACAACTCCGCCTTGCGCGACCATTCGAGTAGCGCCAACCGAATGGGTAGCAGTGCAATGCCTGCGAGAAACGGCAGGTGTTGGAACCCGATCGTAAGAATGATGACGAGGATGGTGCGGTAAAGCGCATGACCGCTCATCACATGGCCCAACTCGTGGCCGATGAGTGCACGCATCTCATCGTAGTCCAGCAATTTGACCGCGCCAGAGTTGAGCACGATAAATGGTTCGTCCACACCATATGCGCCCGCGTTGACCAGAGGGGTCTGCGACACGAACAGTGGGACTTCCTGTTTCCAATCGAGGGTGTCCTGCACCTCGATCATAAGGCTGTGCAGTTTTGGAAACTGGTTGGGTCCGACCCGCACGGCGTTGGCTTGAAACATCAGCCGAATGCCGGATTCGGTGAGAAACCCGACTATCTTTTTGACGGCTTCATCGAAGCCCGGTACCGCCCGCAACGTTTGTAGCGCTGCGCGGTCAGCCGGATGTTCCCAACTCACCGGTGAAATGTCGGTAAGTACCTTGCGTGGCCGGGCCGCGGGTACGCCGGTGGCGTCTGTCATGTGCTGCCTCCAAAGAAGTTGGGGGGTGCCCCCCACATGCTAAATGGTGTTGCCTTTACCTACGCACGGGGCGTGGGCTGAGGTTTCAAGTGTTTTATCGGCCTCCGATGCTGGCAACCCTGCCGGGTTCGGTGCGACTCCTGTCGCCGCCGCCCTGAAATGCCTGTTGCAGATCTGCCATCAAGTCGTCGCAATCTTCGATACCTACCGAAATACGGACCAGGCCGTCTGTGAGCCCCATCTCTTCCCGCATGGGTTTGGGCACCGCCGCGTGTGTCATGGAGGCGGGGTGCCCGATGAGGCTCTCAACGCCGCCCAGGGATTCTGCCAGCGCGAACAGTTTGGTTCGATCGACAACCGTCTTGGCTCGTTCATACGATCCCATCTCGAAAGAAATCATGCCTCCGAACCCACTCATTTGACGTTTTGCCAACTCATGCTGTGGGTGGTTGGGCAGGCCCGGGTAGTAGACGTGTTGAATGTCGGGATGGTCGGCGAGCCATTGGGCAATATGACGGCCGGATTCGTCGTGCCGTTCCATGCGGATCTGAAGCGTTTTTGTTCCCCGCAGGGCCAACCAGGCATCGAAAGGGCCCTGTATCGCACCGGCCGCGTTTTGCAAGAATGCGACTTTTTCGGCGACCTCGTCGTTTGAGGTAACGAGAATGCCGCCGATCATGTCGGAATGGCCGTTTAAGAACTTGGTGGTTGAGTGCATCACGATATCGACCCCGAACTCCAATGGCCGTTGGAACACGGGGGTTGCGAATGTGTTATCGACGGCCATCAAGGCACCATTGGCCTTGGCGATCTCGGCGATGGCTGCGAGATCCGCCAGACGCATCATTGGGTTTGTCGGTGTTTCCAGGAAAATAAGCCGTGTTTCTTCTCGGATTTCGTTCGCCACACGATCCAAATAGCGGGTGTCTACAAAGGAAAAGCTCAACCCGAACCGCGCGAATATCTGCTCCATCAAGCGGTGTGTGCCGCCGTAGACATTGTCTCCGCAGATTATATGATCACCTGCCGATAACAGCTTCAGGATGACCTCGGTCGCGGCCAATCCGGACGCGAACGCAAAGCCGTGATGGGCTCCTTCGAGCGATGCGACATTGCGTTCCAGCGCGTCCCGCGTGGGATTCCGCGTCCGACCGTATTCGAAGGGCCAGTCCGTTCCAAGTTCAGGCTGCACGTAGGTGGAGGTCTGAAAGATGGGCGTCATGATAGCGCCGGTCGTAGCCTCGGGCTCTTGGCCAGCGTGGACCGCTCTGGTTCCGACGCCACCGGAGAAGTCGTGGTCTCTAGTTTTTGTCATGGGGTAGGCCAATTTGCGAGGAGACAACAATTTAACGGATTCTGACGACAGCCGGCAACCGGCCTGTACGTCGCTATCGCTTCGTGCCAATCAGGTCAACTGTTTGGTCGTCGATGACGATGAAAGTTTCCTGCGGGTCATGGTTCGTGCGTTGGAACGTTGCGGTTATTGGACGTTGAAGGCATCGTCCGCCGAAGAGGCCCTGGAGACGTTGGAGCAATATGACGTCGAGGTTGTCGTGACGGATGTTCACATGCCGGGGATGGACGGTGTGACGTTGCTTGGCAAGATTCGGGACCGTTGGCCGGATGTCGCCGTCGTCGTGGCGACGGGGATGACCGAAGTCGATTTAGCCGTGTCCTGTCTTCGTGGTGGCGCGCATGACTTCATCACCAAACCGTTCCAGATCGTGGACGTCCAGGCGCGGATCGATCAAGCGTTGGAGAAACGTGCGCTCATTCTCGAAAACAAGCGGTACCAACGCGACTTAGAAGGTCGTGTACAGGGTCAAGCGGCACGTATCGAGGAACTTTTTCTCGAGGGCGTCCAATCGCTTGCTGATGCGCTAGACGCTCGTGATGCGTATACGCAGGGACACTCCGCGAGAGTTGCCATGTATGCGAAGCGAATGGCCAAACAACTCCAGCTGCCCGAGGCCGATGTTCAGCTGATTGAACTTGGTGCCGCGTTACACGACATCGGAAAAATCGGCGTGACGGATGACGTTTTGTTGAAACCCGGCAAGTTGGAGAGGCACGAGTATGAGGCGCTGATGGAGCACACAGTCATCGGTGCGCGTATCCTGGGCAACCTTCTGAAAAACGCCCCCGAAGCTTTGACAATCGTCCGATCCCATCACGAAAGATTGGATGCCGCTGGTTTTCCGGACCGTCTTCCGGCGCATGACATCCCGCTGCACGTGCGGATCGTGACCGTCGCAGATTCGTTCGATGCCATGACGACCGCCCGAGTTTATCGGAGGGCCATGGACACGAAGGCGGCGTTCGACGAGTTACATCGTTGTGCCGGTTCGCAGTTCGATCCGGATGTGGTCGAAGCGATGGTGGCGGCGTTTCCGCCGGGAACGAATTTTCCGGTCCCGACGCCGCAGAGGGTTCGGTTGCAACTTCCGCATACGGTAACGGGGGTTTAGGGGCGGTCGAACGGCGAACAGCTGAACGTCGAACAATTGAGTAATTGAACATCGGACGACTGGACAGCTCCCTGGACGTTCGAATGTTCAATTGTTCAATTGTTCTATTGTTCGATGTTCTATTGTTCCGATGTTCAACTGGAGCGTAAGATGTGCGGCATTGTTGGGTACACAGGTCATCGTCAGGGTGTCCCACTCGTACTCGAGTCGCTACGGCGCTTGGAGTATCGCGGGTACGACTCGGCGGGAGTTGCCGCCGTTGACGGCGACGGTCTGGTTGTGGAGCGTGCGGCCGGGAAGCTTGCGGTTCTCACACGGCGTTTGGGAGATGATCCGCCAACGGGCACGCTTGTGTTGGGGCACACGAGGTGGGCAACACACGGGGCGCCCACCGAGGAAAATGCCCATCCTCATACGGATTGTGGTGGCGTGATTGCGGTCGTGCACAACGGCATCATTGAAAATGCCACCACGTTGCGCGATGCGTTGATTGCACGTGGGCATGTCTTTCGATCCGAGACGGACTCCGAAGTCATTGCCCATCTCATCGAGGACCTCGACGAGCAAGATTTAGAAGACTCGGTGGCATCTGCGCTTCAGCGCGTCGAAGGAACTTTCGGTTTGGGTATCATCTCGACGAAGCATCCCGGAAAGATCGTCGCGGCGCGACGCGGGTCGCCACTATTGGTAGCTATCGGCGACGGTGAAAATTTCATTGCCTCCGATGCCGCTGCCGTGATTCAACATACGAGATCCGTTGTTTATTTGGATGACGACGAGATGGCTGTGGTGACACCCGACGGGTATAGACTGATGGATACCCACACCACGCCAGTCGAAAAGTCGGTCAGTGTTGTCGATTGGGACCAAGCCCAGATCGAACGCGGTGGCCACAAGCACTTCATGCTGAAAGAGATTCTCGAACAGCCGGAGGCCATCCACAACACAATGCGGGGTCGGTTGTTGGAGGAGGAAGGTACGGCCAAGCTCGGTGGCATACAGCTCACCGACGACGAATTGTTAGGGATCGACCAGGTCGTGCTCACCGCCTGTGGTACGTCGTGGCATTCCGCGCTTATCGGCGAATACATGATCGAAGAGTTTGCGCGGATTCGGACAGAAGTCGAATACGCTTCGGAGTTTCGATATCGCACCCCGCTTGTCGATTCCAATACAATGGTGGTTGGGATTTCACAAAGCGGCGAAACCGCCGACACACTGGCCGCCGTGCGCGAAGCCAAGGGCCGTGGGGCACGCACGATCGGCATTGTGAACGCGGTTGGCAGCACGATAGCACGGCAGGTGGACAGCGGGATGTATATCCACGCCGGACCAGAGATCGGTGTGGCGAGCACCAAAGCATTTACGTGTCAGGTCACAGCTCTTGCGCTACTGACATTGCGCATCGCCCGACTCAAATCGATGTCCGTGTTACAGGGGCGTGAGTTTGTCAATGCCTTGTTGCGTCTGCCAGAGCAAGCGGAGCAAATCATCGAACGTCGTGAATCGATACGTCAACTCGCGGAACTGTACACCTTTACGCAAAACGCACTCTTTCTTGGTCGCGGTTACAATTTCCCGGTTGCGCTCGAGGGTGCGCTCAAACTGAAAGAGATCTCCTATATTCACGCCGAGGGGTACCCGGGAGCGGAGATGAAGCATGGGCCGATTGCGTTGATTGATGAAATGATGCCGGTGTTCTGTGTCGCCCCGAAAGATGGTGTCTACCAAAAAATTCTGTCGAATATTCAAGAGGTGAAAGCCCGGCGGGGTCGTGTGATTGCAGTAGTCACGGAGGGGGACGAGGAAATCACACGTATTGCAGATCATACAATTACCATTCCGGAAACTATGGATGCGTTGACACCCATCTTGTCAGTGATTCCGTTACAGCTCTTGGCGTACTATATCGCCGACCGTCGCGGTTGCGATATAGATCAACCACGCAATTTGGCCAAGTCCGTCACCGTCGAGTAACGGACGCGCGCATGCGGGTAGTTGTACAGCGTGTCTCACGTGCGGGCGTCACCATAGACGGTGACGTTGTTGGATCCATCAAAAAGGGATTGTTGATTTTTGTCGGGTTTGCTTGCGGTGATACCACGGAGCAAGCGGATTGGGTCGCGGAGAAGATTGTGGGGTTGCGTCTGTTTCCAGATGATGAGGACAAAATGAACCGTTCTGTGCTGGAGGCCGACGGGGCCGTATTGGTCGTGTCGCAGTTCACGTTGTACGGTGACGTGAGGAAGGGTAGGCGCCCATCCTTCGTACAAGCGGCGCGGCCGGAAGAGGCAGTTCCCCTGTATGAACATTTTATTGCTGCGGTGAAGCGTTGCGGCGTTCCAATTGCGTGTGGGCAATTTGGTGCCATGATGGATGTCGAACTGGTCAATTGGGGGCCGGTCACCATTACGATCGAACGTTGACTGGCCTCATCCTCGCATCACGGTCGCCCAGACGCCATGTGTTGCTCGACATGTTGGAGGTGGAGCATACGGTTGATCCGTCGTCGCTTGCCGAAGTCCACCATCCCAATGAAACCGCACAGGATTTTGCGCAGCGTATGGCGCGTGGTAAGGCATTAGACCGTGCGGCTTGTCACCGGGACGCGTGGGTTTTGGGTGCGGACACAGTGGTTGTCATCGACGACAACATTCTGGGCAAACCCAAGTCGGCGGCCGAGGCGGAACAGATGCTCCGTCGGTTGGCCGGCCGCCGTCACGATGTGGTGACTGCCGTCGCCCTGGCGCGTAACGAGACTGTGCACGAGGGTACCGATGTCACAGCGGTTTGGTTCAAAGAATTGGAAACTGACACCATTTGTGAATACGTCGCGACGGGCGAGCCTCTAGACAAGGCCGGCGCATACGGAATCCAAGGCAAGGGCGCGGTACTGGTTGATCGGATTGAAGGAGATTACTTCGGTGTGATGGGACTCTCGCTGCGAGTGTTGACTGACTTGATGCAGCGCGCGGGCATTCCCTACCGTTTTACCCGATAGGCCGGCACCTCCTCTTTTTTACCTTTCACCTTGAGGTCCGTCTTTATCGCCGCCGGTGGATTTCGCAGTCTTTGGTAAAACGGTTCTGAAACTAGAATGTCGCCGCCGGGTGCGTGGGAACACAAACGCGACGCGACGTTGACCGAGTCACCGATCACTGTGTACTCCAGTCGCTTCTCGCTGCCGATGTTGCCGGCAAAAACTTCCCCGTAGTTGATTCCGATCCCGATCTCCACGCGCGGTCGGTTCTCGGATTCCCACTTCTCGTTGAGTTTGTCGAGTGCGTCGAGCATTTCCAGCGCAGCCGTCATGGCTCGGTCGGCGTCTCCGTCCTGTGCGATCGGTGCGCCCCATAACGCCATGATGGCATCGCCCATGAATTTGTCGAGTGTGCCACCGTACTCAAAGACGATGTCGACCATCTCCGTGAAATACTCGGTGAGCAGTTTGGCAATCTCGTCAGGACCCATTTCCGCAGACATCGATGTGAATCCGCGAATGTCGCTAAAGAAAATGACGACCGGGCGTTTGGAACCGCCCAGCTCCACGGCGGCTTCTTGATTAGATATTTGGTCTATTAGGTTCGGCGCAAACTATCGTTGGAAATTGGAAAGCTTCACAGCTTCTCGTGCGACTTGCTTTGTCAATTCCGAGTTTTCGATCGATACGGCGGCGATGCCGGAAAACGCAATCAGGAACTCGAGATCTTCGTCGCCGAATGAATTCGTTGCCGTCATGTTGTCGACGTACAAGATGCCCAGGACCTTCCCCTCGCTGCCCATCAACGGAGCGGTCATGGCGCTTCGTACGCTTTGCATCAAGATTGATTGGCCTTTGAACCGTTGATCTTCCGCGGCGTTATCCGTGAGGATTGCTAGCCGTTCTTCAACACAACGTGACGCGATCGAACGGGGAACATGTCGTGTGCTGCTGCCTTCACCGAGTTTGTTCCGCGACACGCGAGGAACCAATTCGCCGGCCTCATCCACCATCAAGATCGACACACGATCAACGTCCATCACTTTGAAAGTGATATCGACCACTTTCTCGAGCAGCTTCTCGACATCCTGCTGTTTGCCAAGTTCTTTGGATATTTCGAGTAAAAGGCTCAGTTTGGTGGCTTCACGGGCGTCTGCCGAATCCTGCGACGGCAGTTTTGTGTCAGACACCGCCAGCTTTACCTGCGCTTCGAGTGACGTCGCTTCTTTCACGGGAAGCTGGCGGACGATGGTGCCGCCTGATTCCCGCGCTGGTGCGGGTGCTCCCACGGGTTCTGCCGGGCGGACCGTTGCGGTGATTTCCTGAAGATTGAATGCCACTTTGCCGAAGGTCACCACGTCACCGATTGAAATGGGCGAGTCGGTAATGCGGGTGCCGTTGACGAACGTTCCATTGCTCGAGCCGAGATCAGTCACGGCAGCGCCCGTAGGGGTCGCTTTGATTTCGGCGTGTTTTCGGGAGACCGTGGGGTCGTACACCGGAAGGTCGCTGGTAACAGCCCGTCCAACGATGATAGACCGGTCGCTCGGAATCTCGATGGATTGGTCGCCAGTAGTGCTATTGAGTTTGTATGAGGGCAAGTTGCCTTCTCCTCAAGGCCTCAAAGGGACGCGAGCGGTCATCGCGGGGCAGCCACTACAAATAGCCCGCCGGCGGTCAGAGATCCACTGACCTCGTCGGAGCCCGGGGTTGAAGAGTTGGTCGCCTGCTGCCATTGATCCACAGAAACTTGCTCCCAGATATCAAGTGCCGCTGAATAGGAGTCGCGGCTGGCGTAGGTGGTCGATCCGTCTGCAACGCTCCGATCGCCGTAAACCGCGTATGTGAAGGTTGCTCGCGGCAAATTCCCTGCCGAAAATACTAACGTCCCCGAAGAGATGGTCATGCCATATTGACTGTCTCGTGCATCGATATCAACAAGTACTGAATCCTGTGGTCCGACTATCAAGCCATTGACCGATTCCACGCTGCCCGTCGGAAACCGAACCTCCACGTATTGGGTGTTGAACTGGTCGGCATGAAGAAGACGCACGGTGATTGGCCGCGAGTTGACCACGTAAACGGACAATGTGGCGACGGATGGTGCCGTAGCTTGGGCGCCGAGGATCAGCAGCTCGGCGGTCGCCAAGGTCACGATTCTTGGATCGGTGACCGACTCGCAGGCAGTAGCCCAGGCCAAACACATCACCGCCGCCCACATCGACCGGTATCTGGACACGTATTGGCGATCCTTTTTTCCGTTGGAGCCGCAGCTCCGGCGGGCGCACAGGATTGGAACTCGCCGGAGGCTCTCCAGATCGTCGATCGGGCGATCGAACGCCGCGCGTCCGTGCTCAGACCCGACGGGTTGAGTGATTATACGGCTCGCGCTCAAGGTTTCGTCCTTTTCCTTGCCCAGGTGGGTGAGGGGTTTTCTGATGCACCGCGACCGGTCAAGGCCGATCAGCTGGTGCTCGAAGTCTATTGGCGGGCCCCTGGTCACAGCAAGCAACGAATTGTCGGATGGCGTGATCAAGTGGACCTGCCCACGGACATTAACTACCACCGGGACCATTTGGGCATTGTCCAGAACGATTTTGGGGATCGTATCCGGCTGGGCGATGGGCACGAGGTGCGCGATGTGGTCCATCCGCTCTCCAGCGCCGGTCGGAATCTTTACGAATTTGCCCTAGCAGACTCCCTGTTCATCGAATTCCCCGAGCGATCGGTCAGGGTGTTCCAAGTGCGCGTACGTCCCAAGGACACTGCGTCGCCCGCGATCATTGGGAGTCTATTTCTGGACGCCGTGGACGGGGGCGTCGTTCGCTTTCAGTTCACGTTCACCGGTGCGACATACCGGGATAATACGGTCGAGGACATTGCCGTAACACTTGAAAATGGCCTGTGGTTGGGTAGCCACTGGTTACCACGTCGACAGGAGATCGAAATTCGGCGGCGGTCCGCTTGGTTGAACATACCGGCGCGCGGAATCATCCAGGCGCAGTGGAATATCGACGATTACGAATTTAACGTGGGCGCACCTCCCGGCACGTTTGTCGGTCCTGAGATCGTGGCTGCCCCTGCACCCGTACGTGACGCTTTCCCGTGGGAAGGTTCGCGTGAGGACAATCTCCGCGTGTACCGTGCGATGGGTCCTCTCGTCGATGCCGAGACGGTCAGGGAGGGTGTCCGGGGCCTGATCGCCGACCAGTTGTTGAGTGGCCTGTCGAGCGCGGGGCCCGGGGTACGGTCGATGTCGCGTCTGCTGCACTTCAATCGGGTTGAAGGGCTTGCGCCTGGCTTTGGCGCTGTTCTTCGCGCCAGCCCGATTGCCGGAAGCGACGTCAGCGCGTGGCTTGGATACGGATTCTCCGACGAACGTCTCAAATGGCATTTGGAGGTCTCGTTCCCCAAGGTAAAGGCGTACTTCGGGCGGGTGGTTCGCGATCTCGCAGACACGCCTGTCACGCTGGCATGAACGGTGCGACCCGAGTGTCCGGCGTCCGACTCCAGGCTGATGTGAGTTATTGGCGTGTTCGGCCAACCGTGGTCCGGGCTAGCCCCGCGACCGGAACGTTTCGGCCCAACCCAGATTTTGGATCTGCGAGCTTTGGCGTAATCGCCGTATCCGGTCGGTTTGGCTCTCGCGGCATGTCGCCAGCTTTTGTCGAGACGGGCGTAGAGGTGGGCGTTGGTACGGAGGCGTATGGCCGGGCAACGCTAGACCTCACCCTGAGGCGCCAGCATCGCGGCACGACGTTCGTGGCTCGAGGTTGGGCGGGTTTTGGCACGTCCAAACTGCCACGACACAGGTCTTTTGCGATCGGTGGCCGCGGCACTCTGATCGGCGAACGGTTCAGGGCCTGGGGTGGCAGGCGGGCTGCGGTGGGCCAGCTGGAGTGGCAGGTGCCGGTGCCGTTTTTGAGGCTGCCGTTAGGATCGTTCGGATCGACTGGCTCGGAACTGGTTCTGGCGCCCTACCTCGGGGTTGTGTGGGCCGAGGGCGAGTTTTCGGAACTTGCGTGGGAGGAAACGGATGGCGTCCGGACGGTGCTTGGGCTCGGAATGGAGTGGCTACATCGGCTGATACGCGTCGATTTTGGGTACAGCTTGGAGGATTCGCGGTTGCGCTTTTCCGCCGATCTGCGCCGATACTTCTGGAGGATCATGTAGTCGCAGCTTTAGACACCTGTAGAATTGGTGCAACATGCACCGGCGCGCGTTATCTTTGAGGCCGTAACTCGTTCAAAATAGGTGAGATAACTTGGCTGAACGCGATTTCCCGGATGAATGGCTCTCGACCACGGCGGAGGGTCTCGTAGGCGCAGAACGCCTCGAGGAAATCCGTTCTGGGGACGTGCCGGGTAATTCGCTGTGGGAAGTCATAGTCGGTAGTGGGGCGGCCACTGACGATGAGATCCTGATTGCCATCAGCACCCGTTTCCGGATGAACATTGTCGAGTCTGATCGTGAGCCCGATCGTCAGGCAAGGGAGTTGGTTCCGGAATTGGTGGCCCGGCAGTATGGCATTCTCCCACTTCGGGTCAGTGACTCGACCCTCGAAATCGCCACCCCAAATCCATTCGACATAGACTGCGAGAAAACCCTCGCGTTCGCGACGGGGCGCGAGGTCCGTATGAGCCTGGCAAGCCCCTCCTTCGTCGCCAAAAAACTCGACGAGCTGTATCGACCGGAAAACGTGATCGATCAGCTCCTTGAGGGGATGAACCAAACGGATATTCAGCAACTCGACGCCGAGCAGGACGCCGAGGAGCTAAACGTCTCGGCAGAGGAGGCTTCGCAGCGACCCGTTGTACGTTTGGTCGATGTCATTTTGTCCGAGGGCATTCTTTCGCGGGCCAGTGACATTCACATGGAGCCCGAAGAGGGCGGCGTGGCCGTTCGATATCGTATTGACGGGGTGTTACGGGAGGTGATGAAGATCCCGCGAGGGGCGGGGTTGCCGCTTATCTCACGGTTCAAGATCATCGCCAACCTGGATATTGCGGACCGCCTGCGTCCCCAGGATGGTCGTGCTCGGGTAGCGATCAACGGCGCTGCGGTGGACCTCCGGATCTCGACCCTACCGGCGTCGTTGGGTGAGAAGGTCGTGGTCCGTATTCTGGATGCGCGGGTGGACCTCCGGATCTCGACCCTACCGGCGTCGTTGGGTGAGAAGGTCGTGGTCCGTATTCTGGATGCGCGCGGGACCGTGCTTTCGCTCGATGGTTTGGGGTTGGGTGCCGGCGAAGCCGATCAGATCAAGGCATTGCTGGACTATCGGGACGGCATCATCCTCGTGACGGGACCAACGGGTTCGGGTAAAACAACGACATTGTACTCGGCCATACGGCACGTGCAAAGCGAGGGCCTGAACATCGTTACTGTGGAGGATCCGGTCGAATACCGATTGACCGGGATTGTTCAGGTACAGGTCCACGAGAAGGCGGGCCTCACGTTCGCGTCCGCCCTGCGGTCAATTCTCCGTCAGGATCCGGATGTGGTATTGGTTGGTGAGATTCGCGACCGCGAGACCGCCCAGGTCGCCATTCAGGCGTCTCTGACCGGCCACCTGGTTTTTTCTACCCTTCACACTAATGATGCGGCGAATGCGGTAACCCGGTTGATCGATATCGGGATGGAACCTTTCAAGATTGCGTCGGCCCTCCGAGGTGTCGTAGCGCAAAGACTCATGCGCCGTCTGTGCGAAACGTGTTCGCAGCCAATGGGCGAAGCAATTCCCGAAAAATTTAAACGTTGGATCCCAGCCGAAACCGAGTTGCATCGGGGCGTGGGTTGTCCCGAGTGTGCGATGACTGGCTATCGCGGACGCTTTTCGATTGTTGAAGTCCTACGTGTGAGTGAGGACATCGAGGCGTTAATTGGCGCTGGCGCCACCGCCGACCGTGTTGCGGCGACAGCCCGGGAGGAGGGCATGAAAAACCTCTGGGATAGCGGTCTTGCGCACGTGATTGCGGGTAACACCACGATCGATGAACTGCTTCGTGTTGTCGATATGCCTTCGGAGCGTTCGCGAAAGAGTGGCGTGAACCAGGTTGTACAGGTGCCGCCCATGGTAAACGGGGAAGTCCCCCTGGCCCCGAATTCGAATTTAACCGGTGACGGAGGTGCTGGCGCTGCCATCATTCAACAGCCTCTTCCCTATGCCCGTGGGTCGTCGCCCGCGCTCGATTTTGAGTTATTGGAAGGTCACGGGGCCGGCGACAACGCCGTCAGTGTGACACCGGACACGAGTAAGGGCACGGTCCTTTTAGTCGATGACGAAGATCAGTTGCGTCACGTGATGAGTGATTTGTTGGGGCGTGAGGGGTACCAGGTCATTGAGGCGCGGGATGGTTCGGAGGCGTTGGACCAGGTCGATCGTCATGCGCCTGACGTTATTGTCCTCGACCTCAATCTTCCGGGAATGGATGGTTACTCGGTACTTGCAGAGTTACGATCACGACCGGCTACGAAAGACATTCCGATCGTGGTGCTTACCGCTCGTGGCGATGAAGACAATGAAGTCAGGGTATTTGAGTTGGGTGCCGACGACTTCATGAGCAAGCCGTTTCGTGCAAAAGCGTTGTCTGCGCGTTTGCAGGCGGTGCTTGGCAGACGACGCGCCAGGTAGGATCAGTTTGTACCGGTTTTTTTGCTGGCTCCGTCTTGCATCATCTCGCTGGCCGCTTTGAGCAATTCATTGATGTTGAATGGTTTTCTCAGTACTCGGCAGCCAAGACCATCCAACCACCGTCCTGTCTCCGGTCGCACGTCGGCTGTGACGAGGACCGTCTTCGATTTCAAAGCAGGCCATTGATTGACAAGACGCTCGGCGAAAGATTCGCCCTGTGACGTAGCGGTGCGTGGGTCCGCGATTACGAGGTCGTAGTCAACGCCGCCCGTAGTCAGCTTTTCAATCGCTTGATCGGCACTCGCCATTGCATCGACTTTTTGGTCCTCGCCAGAGAAGAGGGTCTCGATGGTCCGACGGATGGCTGGATCTCCATCGACAATGAGCACGTTTGCACCAGGGGCCCGAGGCAACACTTGGAAGCCACCGCTATCGGAGGGGCGACTGACTGGCCCTGATGCGTCATCCACATAAACGGGAAGGTCCAGCTTGAAAGTTGTGCCCTCCACACCGGTAGACTCGACGATTAACGTGCCCTTGTGGCCTTTGACGATGCCATAGGAAATCGACAGGCCGAGTCCGGTGCCCTTGCCGGTATCTTTGGTGGTAAAAAACGGTGTGAAAATATTTTTGAGTGCGGCCGTCGGAATACCAGCGCCCGTGTCAAAAATGCGAATGTAGGCCGTGCCGTCGTTGACACCGGTGTTTATCTGTACGACCGGGCGCCGATTGTCCGCGTTTTGCTCAGCAGCCTGGACGGCGTTTGTGAGCAGATTGATGACGACTTGTTGTAACTGATGTCGGTCCCCGCGGACGGCGGGGAGATCTGCGGAATAGTCTTCCTCTAGATCGACTTTGCGGAGTCGCAAGTCGTATTCGATGAGTTGCGCAGCTCGCTTGCTGAGTTTCGAAAGGTCAATGTCCGCCATTTCGTCCGGCCCGGGCCGTGCAAATGCCAGGAGGTTGCGAACAATTTTCTTGGCCCTGGTGGCCTGTTCATTAATGACAGAGAGATGTTCGAGGTCCCGGCCGGAGAGCGACTCTCGAGCCACGAGCAATTCCGCCAATCCGCCTATTGATGTGAGCGGGTTGTTGAGTTCGTGCGCCACACCGGATGCAAGTTGCCCGACGGCCGCCATGCGTTCGTTATGTATCAACCGACCCTGCATCGCTTGTCGTTCGGTGACATCCTCAATCACCACAACGGTGCGGCCCTTCCTCGTGGTTTGCTCGCGTAGCGGCGCAACGGTGACGCGTAGTTGCCGACTTCCCTGGCGTGCGGGCGCGGTCATTGTATGCCGCGTTCCGGTTTCCGTCACGGTGCGCAGCAGGTCGTGCATATGGGTTGGCGTTGCGAAAAGGGTCTCGCAGAGATGCGCGCCGGTCCCGGACGGTTCCAGTGTATCGAGTAGCGCACGATTGGCCCGTTGGACCTCGTGTTTCTCGTTCAACACGGCGATACCGTCGGTGATTGTATCGAACACGGTCTCCCACTGTTCCCTACGCTGTCGTAGGAGTTCAACCAATCGAGCGTTGGCTAAGACGAGTTTCTGGTCGGTCCGTCGGTAGGCGGTTTGAACCCCGAGATAAAACGCCAACCCGACGGCGGTGATGGTGAGGCCAATGACGACGACATCCCATAGCGTCATCTGTCGGGGTTCTTCCGTCGTTGCGCGGTGTCGAGTGTGTGCTGCTCGCCGGTTGGCGCGTTTGGTTTGACGCGAACGGATTTCGCAGGAATGCCGAGGTTGACGTGATATGGTCTCACATCGCGAGTGGCCATGGCGCCAGCGCCCACCATGGCTTCCTCACCAACATGGACGCCGGCCAACACCGTTGCGTGGTATGTGATGCGTACGCCGTCACCCAGTACGGTTTGCGCGTTGGTAACGTCGACTTGATCCACTATTGAGTGTGTGTGACTGTAGATGTTGGCGTAGTCGGCAATGGAGACTCGGTCACCCAGGATGATCCCGCCGCGGTCATCGAGCAATACGTGACGATGGACAACCACGTTATCTCCGACCTCGAGATTGTAACCGAACGCAAACTCCACGAACTGGAAACATTTGAAGTTCTTGCCACATCGTTTGAAAATGTGCGATGCGAGCATCCGCCGGAATCGCAACCCCAAATCAACGTTTCCACCACCGAGCGGAGAACGATCGAAATTCTGCCACAGCCACAACAGTGGTTTTATCGCCGCGTAACGTTCGGTATCGGTTTCGTCATAATACTCCGGTTCCAACGTGATGTTGTGGGGATCCAGTGCAATGAGGGCGGCACGCGTGGCCAACGGTGTTTTTGAGTCCGCAACGAGTTCGTCGTACGGTGGTGCTGCCGGGTGATAAATCTCATAGAGCGTATCGCGGCACAGGCGATACCGATCGCATGCCGGGTCGCCCAAGCGCTCTTCGATGGAGCCGAGCCAACGATCGTATGTTTGCGTGGCGTCTTTCGGGAGGGCAATCTTCCTAAGCGGATGTAACACCATGGCGTATGGGACCTCTCTTGCTCAGGTAGGGCAGCATTACGTTCCGCGTGCACGAGCTTCTACGCGCACTCGCTCGCTTTCGAGCCGACGCAAAGTCTGTTCCCACGACGCATCGACGGCTGTTCCGTACTCAACAACCATTGGTTTGAGTGGGTCCAGTCCGTTGTCAAACAAATATAAGGCAGAAGCCGTTTCACGACCTTCCAGTTGATGTTCTGACCAGCGTGGCGTGATGGGAATGATGTCCATAGCGCGGAAGTAGCGGTTGTTGCTCGTGATCATCACCCGTTCTGGGTCAAATTGTGTCCGTTCTCGCGACGCATATATAGTGACGAGAATGGCCTGAATTTGGTCGCCGGTTCTGAATGGCGACGCATCTCGGATCTTTTGTTCATGTGCCACCCGTATCCCGCGCAGTGATCGGTACGTGTCGGGCGCGAGGAGTCTAATGACTCGCTCGTCCATGGGTAGCAAGCCGATTCGAAGGTTGCCGGCGCGGAGGAGAATGGTGATGTCGGTTTGACGGAGCGAACCGAACCCCGTGGGGGGTAGGTCGGTGTTGACCGTGTCTACTGACTGTGCGCTCGCTGGCAACGCACATACGCAAAGGAAACATGCCAACACGTTTTTCATCGAGTTTGTGCCACCGAGGCGATTGTATCCCGGAGTGTGTCGATCCCCTCTTTGGTCACTGCGCTTGTAACGATAATTTGGTCGGTAGGCAGTGAGAGGCTGTCTTGGAGGAGTGCCACCCTGTGCTTCCGTTCCGCGTTGCTGAGTTTGTCCGTCTTGGTCAGTGCCACCAATATCGGGGTTTCGTGAGCCATCAACCTTTGCCCCAAGACGATGTCTTCGTCGCTGGGGTCGCGACGAATATCAAGTAACCAAACGACACCGACGAGCCGCGGTCGTTCGGTGAGCACGTCTTTGATGAGACGGGCGAATCTTGCGCGTTCTCCCTTCGACACTTGAGCGTATCCGTATCCGGGTAAGTCAACCAAATACAGGTTTCCGTTTACCCGGAAAATCACGCAATCGCGTGTTTTGCCCGGATGTTTACTCGTGCGGGCAAGTGCTTTTCGGCCGCCGATGGAGTTGAGGAGTGACGACTTGCCGACGTTCGATCTACCGACGAACGCAAC
>JAZDDC010000045.1:0-3970 GCA_036679565.1 Gemmatimonadota bacterium | reverse complement strand
TTTGAAAACGGCGATCTCTCGTCCTTGCGTATAGAGGTTCCCCATCAGGTCGCCCGAAACATCCACCAACCGCACACCGCCTTCATAGTACGCTTGATAGAGGATGTCGTCTTCTACCCAGATGTTGTGTGTGCCGTATTCACTTACTTCGTAACGTGCCACCATTTCCGGTTTGTCGGGATCTGTCAGGTCAATGATTTGGATGTACCCTGAGGTTGCCCGTGGATATCCGCCGCGGCCGGTCTCAGGATCATATGGCATGCGAACGTCCGGTCCGGAACCTTCCCACGCCAACCCGAGATAAAAATTCCCGGTGTCTTTTTGTAAATACGGGAATACAGCGTGGGTGGCACCCGTAGGCAGTGCATACGTTCCGATTAAGACCGGGTTGTCGATAGCACCGCCCCAACGTCCATTGCCCACGTCCACCATCACGACACCAGTTTGCCACTCGGCGGAATACGCGATGCCGTCGTTCACCCATACATCGTGAATGCGAGAATTGGGATGATCGTACTCGCTCACGTATTGTGGGTTGTAGGGGTCGCGAACGTCGAGGATGATGTACTTGTCCCCGCCGGATAAGGCAAAAAGGTAGTCATCCGCCGCGAATACGTTGTGTACACCGCCGGTCAAACCCTCGTCATAGGTTGACGCGATGACGGGATGGCCGGGATTGGCCATATCCATGATCACTAACCCATTGCGGCGATTGGATGCGCCTTCGCGTGTCATGACGGCGTAGCGTCCGTCCGGGGAAACTTTCACATCGTTGACGGAACGTGCATCAACTTGAATCGAATCCGTCTTCACGATATTTGCGGGGTTTGTCACGTCCCACACAAAGGCATGGCTTTGGCCCTGTCGGGAGCCGGTGAGTGCGTAGTCACGGCCATCGACGCCCTCAAACACCCAAAGGTCGCTTGTGTAATGTGTACTCTGGCTGCCATGTCCGACCACGGTCACACGCTGGACCACGTCGCGTGGCACCACGGTGAAACGTTTGGTGGCATGAAGCGGCCCGGCCGTGGCCATGACCGTGTAGACACCGGGTACGTCCGCGACCACGTTACCGCCGTCAACTTGACCCGGTGCGGCCGGCGCGACGATGCCTTCTACCGGACGGTATGCCAACGTCCACGTTACGGGGACGTCGTTTGCGACGTCGCCATTGGGGAGCCGAGCGTGGGCATGGAAACGTTGTACGTCACCGGTGCGAACCTCATCTTGGCCGCCTTCGATCTGAAGCATCGTGGCCTCTAACGGAGCCACGGCATGGGATAACTGGCCGCGAACACCTTCGAACGTTGCGATGACCAACGCAGACCCCTCGCGATGGGCGGTGGCGTATCCATATCGATCGACTTCGATGACGTCGGCGTTTGAAGCGGACCACGCAATGGCGGCCCCGGGGCGAAACGATCCGTCAGCGTGATACGCCACGGCCTCATGAGCGATAGTGGTCTCGGTATACAACACCCCTTCGGATGCTTGGACGGTAATGCGTGTGATGGCGGGCCAATTGACTCGCACCGACACACGGACGGATGGCGGTTCGCTGTCGGAGTCCGCGGGGATTACGGCCGTTGCGATGACCTCAAAGTCTCCTGCCTGCAAGGCTGTGATCGTTCCATCCTGGTTGTACTGTAGGCTGCGACGGGGGGCCGCCACCCGGATGGGTGCGTCCATCCGATTCCCGTTCGCATCGTACACAATGAAGTCGATGGGTACCGACTCGCCGCGTGTGAGAACAACAGATGTGGGAGAGGCTTCGAGCCTGGTGGCGACGGACGTTTGTCTAGCGGCCGCGGGCGTTGCGAGGAGCGTTCCTGATGCAAACAAAGAAAGCCAGAAATTGTGTGTCGTTCTCATGGAAACCCTTTTCCGCGGTTTTGTTGACCTGGCGTCGAATATGCCAGCCGCATTGTAGGTCCGAAAGGTGGCGATTGTGTCGTCTGGGGGCGAGACGTAGCCTCGACGATTGGCCCGGAGTTATAATCGCGTCTGGACAAAACGGCCCACAACCTGAAGGAGTACGCGGTTGGAACACGCGATGTTGGAACTTGGCAGCATCTTGGCGATTGGCATGGCGGCGCATTGGTTGGCATGGCGTATCCGGTTGCCATCGATCTTTTTCCTACTTTTGGCCGGGTTCATCGCCGGGCCGCTGCTGGGGTTCATTCATCCGGATGAGCTTTTGGGCGATGCCCTGTTCCCCATCGTCTCCCTATCGGTGGCCATCATACTTTTCGAAGGCGGTCTCAGCCTAGACATCAAAGAATTGAGGAAGATTGGGCGGGTTGTTCGAAATCTCGTCACGATCGGGGCCCTGACCACGTGGATCGCGGCAACGGCTCTTGGGCTGCTGCTATTGGATGTGTCATTCGGGATTGCGGCACTGCTCGGCGCCATTCTCATTGTGACGGGACCGACGGTCATCATCCCGATGCTCCGAAATATCCGTCCAACGGCGAACGTGGCCAACGCTGTAAAATGGGAAGGGATTGTAAACGATCCCACGGGTGCAATTCTGGCCGTTCTTGTTTTCGACGTGGTTGTGGCAGGTGGTGTGGCGGGTGGCATTGTGGCTGCGGCAACAGGCGTAACGAAAGCGGTGGTGTTTGGCGGAGGATTTGGTCTGTTGGGTGCCGGGTTGATGGTTGTTCTGCTCAAGAGGTTCTTAGTGCCCGACTTCTTACAGAGCCCGCTCACACTTGCGGTCGTGCTCGCGGTTTTCACACTATCCGACGTGTTGTCCAAGGAATCAGGCTTGTTGGCGGTCACGGTCATGGGCAGCGCGCTGGCAAGTCAAAAGATGGTCAGTGTCCGACACATCGTCGAATTCAAAGAGAATTTGCGCGTGCTATTGATTGCAGGGCTTTTTGTTCTCCTTGCCGCACGACTACCGATTGACGAGCCGACGTACCGCGACACGGGTGCGCTTTTGTTCATGGCCGCTCTGATCCTCGTGGTTCGCCCCCTCACCATTGCTGTCTCGACGTGGCGGACGGACCTAACATGGCGAGAACGGGTCTTCCTGGGTTTCATGGCGCCACGAGGAATCGTCGCGGCCGCGGTTGCGTCCGTGTTTTCAATTGAACTGGTTGATGCGGGCATCGCCGACGGTGCCAAAGTCGCGCCGGTTATGTTCATGGTCATTGTGGGAACCGTGGCGCTGTACGGATTGACGGCCGGTCCGGTGGCGAAGTTGTTGGGAGTTGCCAAACCGAATCCACAGGGCGTACTCATTCTGGGAGCCAGTAGGCTCATGCGTGAAGTGGCGCACACCCTAAGCAAACACCACGTGCAGGTGATGCTGTTGGACTCCAATTGGCGCAACGTAGCCGCCGCCCGACAAGGTGGCTTGAAGGCTCAGCACGGCAACGCGTTATCCGAACATGCCATGGAGGAACTCGATCTGGACGGAATCGGATACTTCGTAGCGGGGACGCCCAACGACCAAACGAACCTTCTCGCCACCATCCACGTGGGCGAATTGTTTCAACGATCGAACGTCTTTCGTCTTTCGCCGGAGGAAAAAAGCGATACGTCGGACGTACCCAAACACCTCCAGGCTCGTGTTCTGTTTGATGTGACGGCGACATACTCGGAGCTACAGAAGCGCTTCGATAGCGGTGCGAAAATCAAATCGACGGACCTCACCGACGATTTTACCTATGACGCGTTCATGGGACGTCATCGTGACATTGCGCGTCCGCTGTTTGTGATCTCGCCGGCCGGTGTCCTGACGATCGTCGAGGCCGGACAGCAATTGAGCCCCAAACCGGGTGCAACGGTCGTGAGTCTGGTGTCGTCCCCAGAAGCGGCCAGCTGAGGTGCAACCTGCGGTCTAGGTCTGACAGTGTAGTGTCGCCGAAATATGGTAGCTATCGAGGGCGTCACCGCGCCCGATCCCGCCAGGCGCGAAGAGGAGTCATAGCCGGGCTACGGGGACGATGAGCAACGCCGC
>JAZDDC010000449.1:0-4410 GCA_036679565.1 Gemmatimonadota bacterium | reverse complement strand
CTGTTCGCGTATTGGGGTCCGCGTACGGACCCGACGCACAGCATCAACCGGCAACGGATGGTTAGTGTCGGAGCACACCAAAATCGTACCTGGGAGGCGGCTCTTAACACCAACGGATTCAATTGTAAAGAATGGGACTGCCCGGCGCCGAGTGGCACCCGACACGAATCAGACGATAGGTGGGGCTCTAGGTCGTGAGGCGGAAACGTAGTGTGGGCCGGCTCGTGGCTGCGTCGCCGAGAAGAATATTCTGCGGACCGGAGCGTCGATCAGTGGTTGGAAACCCTCGCCAACCAAAAGGGCCGCCGCAACCTGAGCGGAGAAGATACCCTTACCCTTAACCGCTCGACCAAGCTGAGGATGGTCATGACCGCCCGCCGACGCCTCTGCGGTCGCTACGCTATCGCCGCTCGCAGGCCCGGCACCGCCATGGTGCTCCAACTCGTGTTTGTGGGTGAGGGCATGCGCCGATTCCCACCCGGGCTGGGACAGGCCAACGACGACGAGCGTGATGGCACTAAGGAAAGACTTGAACGGGTAAACCATCGCAAGTGAGATTAACAGCCGCCGCCAACGGCGGCAAGCATCGCGCAAAGTGTTGTTGCCGTTCGGACGGCCCAGTAGTTTCGCCTTGAAACATTTCACGTAAATCGTGCAGACACATGGATCGCCCTCGCCAAAGGTGAACAATGCCCGTTACGAAAACACGCACGTCAACGGCACGCACATGCTGCAGGGCCAAAACGAGTATTGTCAATAGGAAGCGTTAGTCGCGTGCCATGGGAATGCCATCACGCACACGTCACGACTGATGGGGAGCAGAAGGCGCTGTTGGAACTCGAAGAGAAGTCTGCCGCGACTGAGAATGATCGCTGATCCTGTGTTTTGACCGGAGTCAAATACAATATGAATACGGTACACCTTTCACGAGTTTTCGCCGTTGCCATGATCTGTGGCCTCGCTGCGACCAACACCTTGCACGGACAGCAGCAACCGCGCGCGCGCGATCTCGGTATCCCATTTGACGGTGCACCCGGGCCGCTCAATGCCATCACGGATGTACCCAACCTCACGGTCGGACACGTGACGCTCATTGAGGGCGAGGGTACACTCCGTGTCGGTGTGGGGCCGATTCGAACTGGTGTCACCGCTGTGCTGCCACGCGGGAAGACGTTCTCACCGGTATTCGCGGGGTGGTATTCTCTGAATGGGAACGGTGAGATGACGGGAACAACATGGGTGGAGGAGTCGGGGTTTCTCGAAGGTCCAATCATGATCACCAATACACATAGCGTAGGCGTGGTGCGCGACGCCGTAATCGAATGGATGCGTGACGAGCGTATCACGCATCCGTTGGTGGCCGACGTGTGGTGGGGGCTACCCGTCGTCGCAGAGACGTACGATGGATTGCTAAACGACATCAACGGATTCCATGTCCGGAAAGAGCACGCGTTCGATGCCTTGAACTCGGCCACCAACGGACCCGTGACCGAAGGTGCGGTCGGTGGGGGGACCGGTATGGTGTGCAATCAGTTTAAAGGCGGAATCGGCACGTCGTCGCGGATCGTCGCCGAATACACCGTCGGCGTGTTGGTGCAATGCAATTACGGCGGCCGATCGGGTCTTACCATCGCCGGCGCGCCCGTCGGGCGTGAGATTAACGATCTGTTGCCAAGGGTCAATCTCGACACGCCGGGCGGGGAGTACGGCTCCATCATCGTTATCGTCGCGACCAACGCACCGTTTTTGCCACATCAGTTGAAGAGACTGGCCCGACGAGTGCCGATAGGTATCGGGCGAGTTGGCGGACTCGGCACAAACGGGTCAGGCGACATCTTCATCGCGTTCTCAACCGCCAATCCGCAGGCGTGGAGTCGGTCCGAACCGGTGAACATCGACATGATTCCGAACGACCGCATGTCACCGTACTTCAAAGCGACCGTTGAAGCGACCGAGGAAGCAATCGTGAACGCGATGATCGCAGCGGAGACGATGGTAGGAAGCAACGGAAACACCGTCTATGCCCTACCCCACGAACGCGTTCAAGAGATCCTTGAAAAGTACAACCGTCTCTCGAGGTGAAACCGCCCCTCTATTGTTACCAAGTGTGTGAACAGCCGCATGCACCGAAGAGTAACCGGCCCGGAACTTTCCGGAGACCAGTTAACGCTGTTGGTGATGGGGCTGCTCTTCCTGGCGATCTACTTCGTGACGAAGAATCTCCTAGTCGCCGTAGGGCTTCATGCCATTGGAAACGATCCAGCCCCGCTGATCCAGGCGTCCGACGGAGTCGTGAGTACGGTGTGGTTTTATGTGGTGTTGCTGTTCGCCTTTCTGTGGATCTCACTTCCGCCCACCAGGAAGTGGCGTACCCTTATTCGTCAGAGAGTGGTGACGAATTGAACGCCGACCAACCCCGCCGCGTAAACCAACGAGAACCCGGTGCAGTAATACATGACAACGCGCCGTCGCTCCCCGCTGCCTTGCAATCGTCGTAGAAGCACAGGTACAAACGCGATTGCGATGGGCGCTAAGTACCATGGCACGATTTCCGTCGCAAAGCCGACAACGACGATTACTCCGAGGCACACCGTGAGGATCTGAAGCGTCATTCGGGCGGCGCGGAGTCCGACGGTGGTGGCGAACGTGCGGTCGGTGGACGAGTCCACATCGAAGTCTCTGACCTGTTGTGCCAGTTGCCCGGACAACGATGCAAAGACGTTGATGGAGATCAGGACGTAATCCAACATGGTCCACGTGGCGTCGATGAGGATCACACAGAGCACGTACGGAAAGGTTTGCACGAATAAGGCGTGCCAGACTAGATCAAGCCCCGGCCGCGATTTTAGTCGGACCGGCGGGGCGGAATAGGCCCACATGGCCGCCACACAGACACCGAAGATCACGATGCCGATCAAACCGAATCGAGCAAACCCACTGAGCACGAGTGCCACGGCCACGACGTAGGCGGCAACGGCCCAGCCCTTCGGAACACGGTGCGCGACGAAAAAATTCCGGTGCGCGCCTTTTCGATCCTTGGCGTCGAACGGCGCGTCGAAGTAGTCGTTGATGGTATAACCGAGCCAATAGGCAAGTCCGACGGTGAACATGAGAATCAAGGTCGTGCCGGTGACGGCGTCGTGAGTCACCAGCGCGAGCGCGCAGACTACCAACGCAACACCCCACGCATCGATACGGTGCATCGTTGATCCGACGGCATCGCGAGCCAACGTCGCGCCACCACCGTGAGCATTCGAACTCGTTGGGCGGTTGGAGCCGACGAGAACACGGTGCGTCACGATGGTACCTCCGCGCCCGCAATTCGCCGGCCGGCGGGTCCGGATGCCACGCCGAGCCTCGACGCGATCTGTTTTGGATCGGATGTTGCGTAACTCAACGGCGCGTCGCCAGCACCAGTACGTGGTCGTTTTGGGCTGTGATCGTTGTGGGATCATCATAGGTTACTTTGACGCGGTCCTCGAAGATACCGAGCGACTCCTCGAACTCGTCAGCCGAGTAAAACCGGAACGTGGAGTAACCACCATTGCGGGCCTGTTCGAGTAATCGTGATAGGCTTGTGCGAATCGTCCACTGCATCTCGCACAATTCGATCGACGCGAAGTCGTTGATCGCGCCGAGCGCGGCGTCGAGCGTGCTCCTGGTATATAATCGCGTTTCGCGTTCGGCGAAGTGTGGGAAGAACTGCCCCCAGATGGTACTTTCGTTCTGTTCCGGCGTGCGCGTATAGAGGATCAACCTGCCCTCGGGTCGCACTACGCGGGCTGCTTCAGCGAGAAACGTCCGCAGGTCGAAGTGGTGGACGGCGTTGAACGACAACACCGCGCTGAATGACTGCGCTGCGAAGGGGAGAAACTCAGCAAACCCGATAGCCCGATCGAGGCTCCCTGTATCCTTTGCGTCGTGATGCGTCGGTCCGCTACGCAACATCTCGGGGATGGCGTCGTACGCCACACCGCGGTAGCAGAGGTCGGTGCGTTCGCACAGCTCGTAGGCTACAGCCTCGGCATACCTGCCTGTGCCCGCTCCCACGTCCAGAACAGCAAGGCGGTTCGTTTGCTCGGTGATTTGCTCCAATTCAAAAGAAACACGCCGAATGGCGTGGGTATCGAGTTCGCGCAGCTCGCGATACTGCGGCGCAATCGTTCGAAAATGTCTTGCCATCAATGCATCACTCAAAGATGTCCCCTTTCAGTAGCTGTCAGCCGATGCCGGCTTAATATGTTTTCCGCATGCCAACACCATCGATTCCACGGTCTTAGAACTCACGTTTTCGTAAGTGCCAAGGCTCCCACCGCTGACGCGTAAGGCAACCGATCGTGAGCGTCGAAAAAACGCCCTTGGCAAAGCAGGGAGACGGGTACTGCCGCCAGTTCGTTGCGAAGCTACCAC
>JAZDDC010000448.1:0-12413 GCA_036679565.1 Gemmatimonadota bacterium | reverse complement strand
AGTCTTCTCGCATCGTGCCGAACTCTGTGAATGCGTGATCTGAGGGCCGCTATCATGCATATTTCTGCGAAGTTGAGTAAAAACAACGACATAACGAACCTTTCAGGTAGATTCGCAATGTACGGTACGCAATTTGCACGTTCGACGGTCGGCAGGATCCCACCGGCCTCTACTCGGTACGGGATTGGCCGTGACAAAGGCAAACCGCGGGCGACCGCGGGACGCAAAGCCGAGGGTCTCGAGCGCAAGACGTTCGTTGAGACGGCCGGGCTACCGGAGGCAACATCGATGAGCATTTTTGACAATTCCAATTTCCAGTCCATGCGTCGGCGGGGCTTCACGTTAGTCGAACTCGTGATTGTCGTGACGATCCTTGGGCTACTCGTCCTCATCGCGGTGCCCAACATCGATCTGGGCCGTTACCAGGCCAATTCCGCAATGCAGGGTGTTGGATCCACATTGATCATGGCGCAACGACGCGCGATCACGCGGCAGCATGATATTGTTGTCACATTCGACGCTGCTACTAACTCGATGTCCGTTCACGAAGACGCGAACAACGACGGAACGGTCGATGCAACAGAGCGCGATATCGGGTACCCGATGGGCGACCAAATCGTGTTTGGAAACGGTGGCGCACCGAATCACCCGGTCGGTGTAGGACCGATCACATTCACCAAGATGGTCCGCGGTTTTCCGGCGGTTACTTTTCATCGCAATGGCAGTGCAAGCGAGTCGGGTGGCTTTTATTTGACAACGCAACGAGCCGTTACCGCCGGTGGCAACGCCACACACGGGCGTGTCATCCAAATCGAACGTTCAACCGGCCGCGCATCTTGGTTTCGGTATGTGAACGGCGCGTGGGAACGAGGATTTTAACATGACGGATAGGCGGGGATTCACACTTATCGAGGTCATGATCGCACTTGTCATTTTAGTGCTGGTCGTGCTCGGCATGGCAACATCGACGGGCCGCTTTATGCGTGTGGTGGCCGAAAGCGACATGCAGGTCGCGGCAATCCAGCTGGCTGACGATCGTATTCAAACAGTGTTGATGGATCCCAACTATGGCGGCATCGACACCACGTATGCCGGTTCGGAATCAAGCTTTCCAACACTGACTGGTTTTGTGCGCACCACGGTTGTGATGCAGGTCGGCGGTGTCGGGCAGACTACTAATCACAAACGTATTGTCGTGACGGTGACCGGACCGGGGTTGTCAAATCCCGTCAAACGCTCGGCAACCGTCGCGGCGCCGTAGGAGGATAGATGAAGCAGGAACATGGTATGACCCTACTCGAGATGCTGGTCGCGATGGTCGTGTTCAGCATTGTGTTGGGGGGTGCGCTCAGTGTTTTTCGTTCCCAAAGCCGCGGATTCGCCAAGGGGGCGGATCGCATGACGGTTTTGCAAAACGTGCGATTTGCCATGGGCATGTTCGAGACCGATGTGCGGACGGCGGGTTCGGGTGTGCCTGACATACAACCGTATCTCATATATGCTGGCGAGGATGTCGTAGCATTCAACGCGAACTACACCTCCAACATCACAACCGATGTGTCCGCGGTGTACGTTGATCCCGATGCGCCTGCAGGTTCGGTTTCGGCGTTAATGGCCACATCCACCATAACGGTGCCGAACACGAGTTTCGTTTACCCGGACACGACGTACCTGCAAGGGCCCGGCATCAATAGTTTCGCCGAGACTATCATCTTCTTTTTCCGTCCTGATTCGTCTACGACTCGCACGGATGACTACGCGATGTATCGTCAGGTCAATCAGGATACACCAGAGTTGGTTGCAAGAAATTTGCTGAAGAACGGCGCTCTTCCATTTTTTGAGTACTTCCGGGAGACGACCGCGTTGGGGGGTGCGAGGACTATCATGCAAGTCCCCAATGCTTCGTTGCCGCTTGTCCATACCGTACCGATCCATCTTGCGCCGGCCGACACCGGTGCGGCCGCGATCGTCGATAGCCTGCGTGGCGTTCGGTTAAATATCTCGGCTACAAACGGGCAGTCCGGTGCAGCGGAACAGATTCGTACGATCTCACGTTTGGTGCGTGTTCCCAATGCCGGTATCGCAAACCGCAAAACCTGTGGTGACGAACCCTTGCCAGCCACCGGTTTGATCGCTACACCGGGCAACACGGTCACCGGTGATCCGTTGATTACGTTAACTTGGCCGCAGGCTGTCGATGAGGCCTCGGGCGAAAAGGACGTTGTGAGGTATGTTTTATGGCGACGCGTCAATGCACAGGTTCAATGGGGTGATCCGTACCTGAGCATCCCATCGGGTAATCCGACTTATGTGTATGCTGACGCCGCGGTGATCACCGGAGACTCGTACTTATACGCCCTAGCGGCGCAGGACTGCACTCCACAGCTCTCTGCACTTTCGATAGCAGGGCCCGTCGTCGCACCGGCCCCTATACCGTAGGGAAGGCAAAGCGAGGCAACAAATGAATACGAAGGATCGCATGCAAGACGAGGGTGGTATCGCCCTCGTGGTTGTGCTTTTGGTTTCGCTCGTCGTAGGCGCCATTTCGGCTGGCGCGGCCCTGATAGGCTCTAGCTCGTCGCTCATTACCAAGTACAGTGATCGGGCCAGCACACTTGTCTCGGCCGCTGACGCGGGTTTGGAAGAAGCTAGATCGCAAATCAACGGAAACCCGGCGTTGTACCCCGATACGGCGTTTGCAATGCTGGAAAACGGAGTTGCCGTATATGACGCCGACGGATCCGTTATTCCGGGTCTGCAACGTTGGCTGTACGTTGGCCCAAGCGGTGTGACGTCTGGTCAGTACGGTGTCTTTGGCTCGATTGTCTCAGTCGTGCAAGATGCCGGTGGCAACCAGGTCATTCGTCGAGGCGAAGTTGCCCAAGAGAGCTTTGCGAAGTACGCATATTTCACCGACATCGAGCCTGCGTCGATTTCGTTTGGTGGCGGTGATCAAATCACCGGTCCGGTTCACACCAATGATCTGCTAAAAATCTATTCGTCGGGTGCGACCTTCCTTGGTGACGTCACGACGGCTCAGACGATCCAAGGTGTCGCGTATGGTACGTTCGCACAGGGGTACTTAGAAGGCGCGCCGACCATTGGCATGCCCACCATGACCGATCTCACTAAATTGCAGTCTCAGGCCACCGCCGGGGGCACGGCGTTCGTTGGCGATCTCAATGGTGGGCCAGGACAGGCCACGACACGCATCGAGTTCGTGGCGTTCGATTTGAACGCGGACGGATTTCTCAACGGTAACAACGAAGGCTTTATCAAGGTATACCAAACCGGTATTGCGGCAAACGCAGGGTATGTGGTCGGTGACGTACCCGTCGATTACGCGGCTAACGGTTTGGCCAATTCGAATAATTGCGGAAGCGTTGTTGATAGTGTCTTCACTTCAGCGGTCAACTACGGCGGTACTTGGCTGGCCGAGGTCTCCGGCCCCAACCGACGCTGTTACGTTGGTGGCACCGACTCGCTGTTCAATGCATTCGTCCCGAATGATGGTTTCGGCGCCCATGTGGCGTGGACCGGTGCTGTTGATCCAGCGGTCGTAGCTGTTGCTGGGCCGGTTCAGGCGCAGTACCTCATCCCCATCAACAGACAATTCAACCCTTCCTTTAAGGGCGTCATCTACGTGGAAGGCAAGGTCGCCGTTTCCGGTACCCTGCGCGGCCGCGTGACGATTGCCGCGACGCAGGACGATATCGTAATCTCCAACAACGCCATCAACGCGCCGATCAGACCAAACCCGGGTGGTCCGTATCTGACCTATGACGATACGCGGGACGAGTTCATACACGGCGTGACGTTGGCACTCGGTGTATTTACCGTCGAGAATTACAACGCAGGGTCAACGAATGCGGAGCCGTGTGAGGCTACTGTTTGGGGCCGTGGTTGTCTGTATTTGACCGGCGGTATTATCCAGAAGCAGCGTGGTGCTGTTGGAACGTCCGCGGGTACCGGGAACCTCAAACGGTACTCATACGACCAATGTGCATTCTCGAATCCGCCACCGTACTTTCCAACCACGGGGCATTTTGGGCGTGGACGGTACTATGAAGTAGATCCTGTGAATTTCGATGTGGCGAACTACTGGACGGCTCTGGCACCACCAATCTAAATGTAGGCGCAAACTACCGGGTTGTTTTGTGGCAACCCGGTAGTACCCGTCTGAGGGAACTGTGAGCGGGCGGGTCACGTTCTCGGATTTGTGAAATCCTACGACCTCATTGCGATAGGTGGCGGTACGGCCGGTCTGGTTACGGCCGCTGGGGCTGCAAATCTTGGGCTGTCTGTCGCGCTGATCGAACGCGAAGCGCTCGGTGGAGATTGCCTGTGGACTGGATGTGTGCCTAGCAAGGCGCTCATCGCATCGGCTAAATTGGCGCATCACATGCGCGGCGCCGAGTCGTTGGGATTGATAGGTAGTTCCCCTGCACATGCCTTTGACACCGTCATGCAACGCATGAGGCGCGCACGCGAACGCGTTGCTCATCACGATGACCCGGAGCGTTTTCGTGATATGGGCGTGGACATTCAGTTCGGTGAAGCACACTTCACTGGCAATACCGCAATCAAGTTGAACGGTACATCTTTGTCTGCGAAGAAGTTTGTGATTGCCACCGGAGCAGAGACTGCCGTTCCACCCATTGATGGTCTGTCCGACGCATCTTTCCAAACACACGCGACCGCTTTTGAGCAGGACGTGCTTCCCAAGCGAATGGTTATCATCGGGGGTGGCCCCATTGGACTCGAGTTCGCACAGATATATAGTCGCCTGGGTGCTGCGGTCACGGTCGTAGAAATGTTGCCGCGACTTTTGTCTGATGAGGACCAGGACGTCACCGAGATGCTGATGAACACTTTCAGCACGGAGGGCATCGAGGTTTTACTGGGCACGGCGGTCACCAAAGTCAGTACGAAAGACGGGGTCACGGTGGTTCGTGTCGAAAATAAGGAAGGCGCGACGGATCTCGAAGCTGATGGTATCTTTGTGGCCACTGGCAGGCGACCGCGAACAAGTGGTTTTGGATTGGATGATATCGGCGTAGAGGTGGATGGCGCCGGATTACGTGTCGATAGCGGCTTACGGACTTCCGTGCGGAATATTTGGGGCGCAGGCGATGTCGTTGGTGGTCCCCAATTCACGCATGTTGCTGACTACCAGGCAAAACTGGTTTTGCGAAATGCGTTTTTCCCTTTCTCTTCCAAAGCCTCCTACGGTAATATCCCCACGGTGATCTACACCGATCCGGAGGTGGCGCGTGTGGGGATGAGTGAAGGCGTGGCCGTCGCAAAGTATGGTGATGATGCCAAGACATATCGATATGAGTTCTCCGATCTCGATCGCGCCATTGTTGATGGGAAGGCCAGTGGCTTTGTCAAATTGATCACCGGTCCTCGAGATCGTATTCTTGGTGCGACGGTCGTCGCGAGCGATGCGGGCAACCTCATCATGCCGGTCGTCCTTGCGATGCAAAAAGGTATGAAGGTGACGGCGCTTTCTCGTGTCGTGTATCCCTATCCCACAATGGCCGAAGGTATCAAACGTGCCGCGGACAATTACTATAGAGAAAAGTTCAAAGGGCGTTCTGGTGATTGGTTACGAAAGGTCGTTCGGTGGCTGAACTAAATCGGGCGAGACCGTTTCTGAAACTGGCGGGGCTCGTGCTACTGCTTGTTGGTGCGTTGGTGGTCGTGCGTCTGACACCGCTCCGCGAGTACCTCACGCTCGATAGGGCGGTGGCGGGTCTAAACACGTTGCGGTCATCTACATGGGCACCGATACTCTTCGTGGCCGGGTATGCCACGGCCACGGCGTTGGCCCTTCCCGGATCTGCCCTGACCATTGCCGGTGGAGCAGTCTTCGGATTTTGGGGCGGGGCATTGCTCAACACCATTGGCGCCAACATCGGCGCGAACGCGGCGTTTGGTATTGCGCGAATGCTCGGGCGCGATGGTGTCGAAAAAATGGTTGGTCCACGCCTCCAAGGACTGCAACGGGCAACCACAGATCACGGTTTTTTGGGCCTACTTATCCTACGGTTGGTACCGCTCGTGCCGTTTAACGCTTTAAACTTTGGTTCAGGCTTGACGGCGCTACGCTGGCGCGATTACACACTTGCCACGGTGATCGGCATCTTTCCCGGGACGTTGGTGTATACATTCTTTGCGGATGCCCTCGTTCAGGGATCCACCCAAGCGAGTCAAGATGCTAGACTTCGGCTCTGGATTGCAGCAGGTTTGCTCGTTGCATTGAGCTTGATTCCGCTCATTGCGAAACGCTTCGGCTTTCGCTTGAAATCAGACACTTCTCCTAAGACCACGACATGATGCTTCGTTCTTTTCTCGCAGGCTTCTTATTATTTGCGTCGTCAGCCGCGGCGCAGCTCACAGACCACAGCGCCTTTGCAGAGGTGCTGGATCGCCATTTGCGAAATGATCTGTTTGACTATGGCGCGTTGAAAAACGATCGATCTACGTTCGATCAATATCTCGCAGAATTGGCCAACACTGATCTCGGCATGCTGGAGGCCGCGCCCCAGGGTGAACAGCTCGCGTTTTGGGTCAATGCGTACAATGCGTGCGCGTTGCAGATCGTGCTAGATCACTATCCCATTGCACGCCGGGGCGTGCTCGTTCGCCTTGTCAATTCGGTCAAAGGTTACCCCGCCAATTCGATTCAGCAGATCCCCAATCGGTGGGACGGTAAGTATTGCACCGTGGCGAATGAGTTGCGTTCGTTGGACGATATCGAACACGGTGTCATTCGGCCCATGGGTGACCCAAGGATTCACTTTGCGGTCAACTGTGCGTCGCGTTCGTGTCCCAGCTTGGCTTCGGAGCCATACGTTGGAGATCGTGTCGATGAACAACTTGACCGCACGGTTCGTGACTTCATTGCCAATCCCCGCCACTTTGTGTTGCAGCGGGATGAAGCCAATCTGGTTGTGAACAAGGTCCTCGATTGGTACCAAGACGATTTTGGAGGCATTGACGGACTTAAGATTTTTCTCGCGCCCTACTTGGTCGAACGCGATGCTGCGTTCTTGCGTGAAAACGAGGACCTGCGTGTGAGTTTTCACGACTACGACTGGACTCTCAACGATACGGCGGTTTTTGAGCACTCTCCATCGAATTGAACCCGCTCGCAGTGGTAATACCAACGCTCAACGAAGTGAACACGTTACCAGAATTGTTGGGTGACCTAGCGTTGTTGGATGTCTCAAAAGATGTTGTGGTAGCCGATGGCGGTTCGCAAGACGGGACGGTCAACGTCGCACGAAGTCACGGGATACACGTAGTCACCAGTGAAGTAGGGCGTGCAAAACAGATGAACAATGGAGCCATTCACTCGAGTAGTGATTGGCTCCTTTTCATTCATGCCGATGCCAGATTGCCAGCGGAGGCGCGACGGGAACTTTGTAACGCGGTCACGGAGCGTAAGGAACTGCAAGCTGCCGTCTGGCGACTTGGCATCGCATCCACGCGTTTGGTCTTTCGGTGCATTGAGTTTGGAGCCCGTGTCCGCGACCGTGTGTGTGGCATGCCGTACGGCGATCAGGGACTGCTGATCCGGCGTCGGCTCTTCGACTCCATCGGCGGGTTCCGCGAAGTCCCGGTTATGGAGGACATTGCCATGGTTCGAGACATCCGGGCATCGGCCGACATCCATCGGTTCCAATCGACGATCGTGGTATCATCGCGGCGTTGGGATCGTCACGGACCACTGAGATCGTCGCTCCGCAACCTCATGCTGATCTTCGCGTACCGTGTTGGCGTTTCCCCCCACCGGTTGACCGGCTTTTATCCTACTGATTCCGGATGACCCGGGTGCTGGTTTTCGCGAAGGCACCACGCGAGGGTCACGTGAAGACCAGACTGGCACGCGACATCGGCCCGCGGAACGCCACTGAACTGTATATGCGTGTCGGGAAACGCGTCGTTGGGCAGCTGGCGTCCCACCCGTTGACCATCTGGTACGATCCGCCTCACGCACGTGCGGAGATGGAGGCCTGGCTTGGCGATCAAGACTACCGCGCACAACCCGGTGGTGATCTGGGAGCCCGCCTGTCGTTTGCCTTCGGCGAGCATTTTCTTGCCCAGACGTCCCCTGCCATCGCGGTGGGGATGGATGCACCAGACGTTGATGCCGCGCTTATCGAGCGAGCGTTTGTTGAACTGCAACAGGCCGATGTTGTGCTCGGACCAGCCGAAGATGGTGGTTACTACTTGATCGGACTCTCCCGGATGTTTCAGTCACTCTTTGAGGCGGTCCCGTGGAGCACGGCGGAGGTATTCGCGGCCACGGTCCAACGCTGTGAGGACGCCGGGTTGCGACTCCGTCTGCTTGAAACACTCGCCGATATGGATACCGTGGCCGACGCAAGAAACCTTGGTTTCTGGCCGCCTTGACCACATACCTAAGACGCGCGATTGTCCTGCGAAACTAGGAGACGACGTTTGTCGTCTGGTTGCATCAAGCGCGCCAACTTTAGTTTTTAGCCCACGAGACCGATGATTAGGTGTCCCGCAATGTGTGTGAGAAGATGATGTATCGATTGTATCCAGAGAGCCGGCCATCGACGGGCTACTTAGCCGCTACCCTTTTCTTGGCAGGTTGCGGTTCTGCGCCCATAACTCAACCGGCGCCCGTGGTGACTCCGGTGGATGTGGAGTTGCTTGCGCAGCTTCCCGCACCGATGATCGACTCGGCGGCGGACGAGGCCGCGCTATCTGCCTTGAAGGATCTTGATTTTGGTAACTCGGCCAAGGGCGGTGGCCCGGTCCGGTGGGTGTCTCCCGATCTCAGCCCGGACGACTCAATAGTGGCACGTTACAACGCGACCACCCGGCATCGGGGTGGCGCCGCAGCGGTTCGAAAATTCGACATCGATATAGAATCATTCCTGAGCAATCGTCGGGTGCAGTACTACGAGGACTATTTTACGGGGCCATCGCGTGGCCGTTTCAATGTCTGGCTCGGGCGAATGGAACGATACGAAGGAATGATCCGTAATCACTTCCGGCGCTACGGCGTGCCAGAAGACATGTTGTATCTCGCGTTGATCGAGAGCGGGTATTCTCCCACAGCCGTTTCGCGGGCTTCTGCCGTCGGTATGTGGCAGTTCATGGCCGCCACCGGACGGCGTTACGGATTGCGTATCGATTCCTGGGTGGACGAACGGCGAGATCCTTTTAAAGCAACTGATGCCGCGGCGCGCCACCTTGCGGATCTCAAAGACCAATTTGGGGCGTGGTATTTGGCGGCCGCAGCATACAACGGTGGTCCCGGTCGGGTTGCGCGTGGTCTTCGGCGCCTGCGCAATGACCAACCGGTATCTGATGCCACCTTCTTTGCGCTTTCCAATCGCCGTTACCTGCGACGTGAAACCCGGGACTATGTGCCAAAGCTCATTGCGGCGACACTCATTGCCACGAGCCCAGAGGAACATGGGTTCGATTCCATTCCACGTCTGGCGCCGCTTGTCTTCGATGAGATTACAGTGCCGGGGCAGACCGGTTTAGATGTGCTTGCTCAGTTGGCAGACACAACGGCCCGCTCACTCATGGAGCTGAATCCCCAATACTATCGCGGCGTTACGCCGCGTGGGGAGGCCGTGAAGGTCCGGGTACCGCGTGGGTCGGGTCAGCGTGTCATGCGGCGGTACGAAGATCTGCCTATCGAAGATCGCATGAACTTTATTGAGCACAGAATACGTCGCGGCGAGACATTAGGGGGGATTGCCGAGCGCTATCGCGTTTCGTTGCGGTACGTGATGCAAGCCAATCCGGGTATTCGACCGCGTGCGCTCCGAGTTGGCCGTCGAATCACAATCCCGTTGAGTGGTGCAATTCGGAATGGCCTAACAAGACGCTAGTTTCGCCTATTGGGTTCCGGCTGCCATGACCTCGCCGATCTCTTCGTAACCACTGAGGCCGTCCAGGACAGATGAGGCGTAGCCGTTCCACGGGGCTATGCCACCCGCAAGGAGTTGGCGCAGCCTGCTTGGACCGCGGTTATAAGCGAGCAGCGCCATTGGCAGGTTGCCTTCGAACGTAACGATGAGGTCATGTAGGTAGCGGAATCCGATTTGGACGTTGAGTTCGCGGTTGAACAACTCTTCGTCTCGAAGATCTGGTTTGAACTGACGTGCTGTCTTGGGCATGACCTGGGCAAGTCCCAACGCCCCCGCCGAACTCACGGCCCTTGTGTTGAATGCGCTCTCCACCCGCACCAGTCGAAACGCAATCTCTGGTTCGATCTTTTCCTGTATGGCCGTGTCATAAATCAACGCGGCCATGTCGGCGGCGATCCGGTAGCGACTCGAGTAGTGAATGAGAGAGTTGGCGCGGTCCAGTTGAAGTTGCGTGTCTGCCAGGTCGCTCCTTGTTGACGCTAACAGTCCACTCAACGTGTCGGCCCCTTTGACGAATTGCAAAACGGCGGCTAACGATGCGTCTTGTGCGTTGTCGTCTTCCGGCACCGATTCGGACATACCGAGTCCGACGGCCAAGGTCACCGCACCCGCCATGATGCCCATGCCTTTTGCCGTGAGTCGTTGCGTAGCGGCCAGACGTCCAACCGGCGCATCGAACGCGCGTTGATTCCAACGTGTTTTTTCGTATTCCGACATGCCCATGTTATCGATTTAATATCGCGCGCCCCCACAACGCGCAGCGGGTTGACTCGTCTTGTTAGACGGACGAATCCGACCGCTTCCAATCACCCGAAACCCCACCGGACTTTTCCATCAACCGAATTTGACCGATTTCCAGGTCATGACCGGCCGACTTCACCATGTCGTACACCGTTAACAACGCAATGCTCACCGCTGTCAACGCTTCCATTTCAATCCCAGTTTTGGCCGTGACCTTTGTCGTGGCCTGCACACGAACGCCCGGCAAACTTGGGTCGAGCGTCGCATGGATCTGCACATGATCGAGACCGATGGGGTGGCAGAGCGGTATCAGCTCGTCTGTGCGCTTTGCCGCCATTGTGCCAGCGAGTTCAGCGGTCCGAAGCACATCCCCTTTTGGGCCCCCCATGGTTTCGACGGCATTGTAGGCGTTTTGCGACATACGAATCTGCCCCTCAGCCATCGCAGACCGTGTAGATGCATTCTTCGTACCGACATCGACCATGCGGGGACGGCCTGACGCATCCAAATGTGTGAGGGTCATTGTATTTGACCGAGTTGTTGCGAGAGGAGGGCGAGGCCCAACTGTGGGTTTACGTTGCGTTGCGCGTCCTCCCTGAACGCCTGCAAAATCTTCAACGCTCGCAACGGTCGCATCAGGTCAGTCCTATTCGCGGCAGCGCCGTCAGCTAGTTGTTTGCGCAGTCGTAGCGCCGCGGCATCGAGCATGTCCGTGAAATCGCCCCGCGCCCCCCATGGCGGTTGAGACAGCGCCAGCGCGGCGCGGCCCACCGGTCCGCTTTTCACCGCGCTAAGCAATCGTTCGGCTCCCTCGGTGCCGGAGCGGCGACCTTTTGCCGTCACCAAATTTCCTATTGCACCCCGGGCTCGTTCGGCCTGTTTGGAGACCTCCCGCCCCGATACCCCCATCTCCTGCTCCAAGAACCGAATCACGACATCCTCGGCCACAGGGGGCACGCGGATCGGGACCAGCCGAGACCGGATTGTCGGCAGGAGGCTTTGCGGGAGGCGGGTCGTCAACATGATGTAGGTCCCGGGAGGCGGCTCCTCGAGCAGCTTCAACAGCGAGTTGGCCGCTTCCGTGCTGGACTCCTGAACCACCAGCCGGTCGGCATCACCCAAGATCATGACCTTCCTAGTGCCCTGAAATGGCTTCAGAGCCAACCTTCGCTGCATCAAACGAGTGCTGGCTATGGGGTGGCTCGCGGTGGGCGCCGGCCGAGCGTATAGGGGGTTTTCTCGGCGTTCGGCGATGATCTCCGCGATGGCCTCGGCGGCCTCTTCGATCAGTTTAGCCGGGTCGCTGGAGCGTCTCTTGGGTGGTTGAAACGGTACGAACCAGTGCAGATCCGGGTGTGACAAACCCCGTACCTGGGTGCAGGAGTGACAGTTGCCACACGGCCCGCCAAGCTTCTCGCACAGTAGCGCCTCAGCCAACGACAGGGCCAGGCGTTGTTTGCCAACGCCAGATGGCCCGGACAACATCGACGTCGCTGGAAACCGATCGCTTGCGATGGCACCATTCAGCCTCTCTAAAAGGCGTTCATGTCCGTACAGGGGATGAATAGGCATACTCGAAATCTAACTTATGTTCTTTGGGAATAGTCGCTTACCTGTATTGTTGCTCTCGTACGACGCTGTGTCGCTGACGCAACATATCTGATCACTTTCTTTACACTCGGCTGGCGGGGTCGATCCTAGCAGCCAATGATTGAGCGCTCACGGGTGACCGGGTACCCGTCT
>JAZDDC010000447.1:0-19858 GCA_036679565.1 Gemmatimonadota bacterium | reverse complement strand
TAAACGCTGAACGTTGAAACGTTGAACGTTGATGCTGAGAGTTGAGTGTTGAACGCTGAACGTTGAACGTTGAACCGCCGCCCGATCAAAGATCGGGCGGCGGTCTATATCCTTCTCAAGGCTCCGTCAATGACGTGCGCTTGGGATTTGTTTGTATGCGTTAGACGGCGCGAATCGATACTTTGTCTGCGCGTGGTCGAACGGCGAAACGGGGGCCGAGGCTGGTCGCGGTCACCCAAAACGCGAACCCGACGAGGGTCCATACAACAAATCCAGTGGCGATTCCTAGCAGCGTCATGTGGGCCAACTTTCATTCGGTGAGCAGGCAACTCCGGACATTATTATTAACGACCGGTGCACCGAAAACTTTAATCCGAATGCGATTTTTGGGATGTGAGCGGGCGCACCATGTTTTGGGGCCAGAATGGGAAAGCCTCTAAGTGACTGTTAGGCAGTCACTTAGAGGCTTCTGCCGTGAAATCGCGAAACTGCGATATGCCTTATTGGCCACCCGGCGATGGCGCCGACCAGCCTGTCGCCCGCGCTATCAGCGCGTCGGGGCTATCGACGGATTGCAATAGTTCCATCGCCCGCCTCGCCTGAACATCATCTAGGATGGTCCGCCGGACTTCAGCTTCCCGTCCGAACACGTAACGTGTCAGTTCAGCCCCAAATTGGCCTGCAACGAGGTCACGAGCCCCGACGAATTCCGCGCGACTCATCTCCACACCCTCCGCCTGGAGACGTTGAAGGATCTCGCGGAGCATGGCATCGCTGACGCGGAAATCGGGTGAACTGACCGCGTTGCTACCCTTCAACTCTAGGGCGTAACGAGTGAGCGTATTCCGGTACGCCGGGATGTTTGATCCTAACGCCGTCGCGAACGACTGTTCTCCCGCAGTCAGCGTGTCTCGAATAACGACGTCCGGCTGGATGCCACCGCCGGTACCCGTTTTTATGGGGCGTCCCGCGTCCGTTAGGAAAGTCATCTCCGTGGTGGAGTCCGTGCCCATATTGGGTAGGACGGCACCGGCGATGAGCTGTGCTGGCCCGGTTTCAAGGTTGGGCCGCTGGATGGACCGACCGCTGGGTGTGTACCAGCGCGACGTTGTAACAGTGATTCCTTCGGTTTCTGACAGACGGACGAAGAGGTAGGCAACGCCCTTGCCGAACGTGGGTGTACCCAAAATGGCGGCTCGGTCGTGATCTTGAAGGGCACCGGCCAGGATTTCGGCTGCGCTGGCGGTCCTGCCATTCACAAGAACCACCATTGGCATGTCAGGCCATTCTTCCTCACGGTTGGAGAGGTAAGTCCTGGTGGCGTCGGGTGCGCGTCCCTTGGTTTCCAGTACGATTTCGTTTGGTTCGAGGAAGAGGTCGGCAAGCGCCACGCTCTGCTCAAGAATGCCGCCCGGGTTCCCTCTGAGGTCCAAAACCAGACCGTTGGCGCCATCAGACCGCAGACCAGAGATCGCCCGCCGCAAATCCGTAGCTGACTCTTCGCTGACCGTGTTAAGACGAAGATACCCGACACCGGGCGTCAGAATCATGGCGCCCTCGACTGAGTTTACGTGAATGGTGGCCCGTGTGAGCTTGAAATGAAGCGAGTCCCGGAAACCGGCTCGAACGACTGTCATTTCGGTATCCGTGCCCGGGTCCCCCCGCAGGACGTTTGCCGTGCGGTTCGTGTCCCAACCACGCGTGGATGTGCCCTCCACCTCGACGATTTGGTCGCCAGACTCCAATCCGGCGCGTTCGGCGGGTGTATCCGCCAGCGGTGCGACGACCGTCACCCAGCCGTCCCGGAGGTCAATACGCAATCCAACGCCCCCGTAACGTCCAGAGGTGCTGATGCTCAATTCGGTAAAGGGTTCGGTCTGCAGGAACGATGTGTACGGGTCGTCTAACTGGTCGAGCATGCCGTCAATAGCGAAGTCGTAGAGAGCAGATGGTGTGATGGAATCGACGTAATATTCGGAAACGAACTGGAGAACTTGCTGGAAGAGTCGCCGCTTATCAGCCAGGTCTTTCTGCTGATCGTTCTGCATGAGCCAGCCGCCCGATGAGAACGAAATGATTGCGATTAATCCAAGGAGTGCGTAGCGGCGGTTCTTCATCTATAACGTCCTCTCCGGTGACCGTTTCCTACTATACAAACACCCAACCCCGATCTTAGTTTCGGTCCCCGCAATCGGAAGCTGGATGTCAAGCAACCGCACGGTCCGTACCACGCGGGAAAATACGATAGGATGGTTCCGTGCTGGGTGCAAGCGAACACATTTACGTTTTCTGCCTAGTCCGGTCAGCCGCTCCCGCTTTGAATCAGCCTCGCAATTTAGTGGTGTAAGTCAATGAAAGTAAATGACTTCCGTAAGAATGCGCATGACGTGGTCAATTGGATGGCAGACTACCTCGAAACAGTTGAGGAACAACGTGTCCGGGCGCAGGTTGAACCGGGTAGCATCTCCGCGAGGCTGCCCTTGGAAGCCCCGCAAAACGGTGAGGACTTTGACGATATCTTTGGGGATTTTCGCGATCTGATCGTACCGGGCATGACCCATTGGCAGCACCCCTCGTTCTTTGCCTATTTCAATGCCAACAGCAGTCCACCCTCGGTGCTCGCCGAGATGCTCACGGCCACTCTCGGTGCGCAGTGTATGAGTTGGGAGACATCGCCGGCCGCCACGGAACTCGAGCAACGGGTCATGGAGTGGTTGCGGAAGATGGTTGGTCTCCCCGACGGGTTCGTGGGTTCGATCCAAGACAGCGCATCGACAGCCACGTTCGAGGCGTTGATCGTTGCCCGCGAACGAGCGACGGGTTTTGCGATTGCCGATCAGGGTTTGAGCGACCACCCGTCGCCAATGGCGTATTGCTCCGAAGAGGCCCATTCCTCAGTCGAGAAGGCGGTCCGGTTGTTGGGTTGGGGTCGGGCAAATCTGCGAAAGATCCAAGTTGACGAAAACTTTGCGATGGACACGCATGCACTCGAGCGCGCTATCCTGGAGGATCGTGGTGCTGGCAGGCCACCCGCGTGTGTTGTGGCAACGCTCGGAACGACGGGTGTCGGCGGCATCGACTCCATTCGCAAAATTGGCCAGGTGACACAACGACATGGGGTGTGGCTTCACGTCGATGCGGCGTGGGCCGGAAGCGCCCTCGTGCTCCCCGAATTTCGGCACATGATTGACGGTATAGATGCGGTCGATAGCCTGGTGTTGAACCCGCACAAATGGCTCTTTACCAACTTCGATTGCACCGTATTGTTCGTGCGTGATGTCGAGTCGTTCCTGCGAGTGTTTTCGTTAACCCCCGAATACCTCCGGACCCGCCGTGACGCCCAGGTCACCAACTATCGTGATTGGGGTATTCAACTCGGCCGTCGTTTTCGCGCACTCAAATTGTGGTTTGTCCTCCGGTCATACGGAACCGTGGGTCTTCAGCGCATGCTGAGAGAACACATTCGGCTAGCCACCGAGCTTGCCGCTAAGATTAGCGCCGTGGAGGATTTTGAACTCGTTGTTCCGCCGTCGATCAGCCTATTTTGTTTTCGATATGCTCGACGCGGTTGCTCCACCGAGGAGATTGACGATCTCAATGAACGTCTGTTACAAGCGGTGAACGACTCTGGCCGGCTATACGTGACGCACACGCATGTAAAGGGACGATTTGTGATCCGGTTCGTGGTGGGGCAAACATATACCGAGCAAAAACATGTCGATCGTGCGTGGCGGACACTTTGCGACACGGCGCGCAGTCTATGAACCTGGCAAACTTTGGTCCTGGCGCGGCTTATGATGCCAGACCGCTTGCGCCACCCGACTTGCGAGACTTACAAACGCTCTTTGAACGGTGCTCCGACTACTTCCAGGTTGCTACCGGTGCGCCCCCGCATCCGGAGGAGGCAACACGTGCGTTCGTGGCAGGACCACCGAGCAAAAGTCTCGACGACAAAAGAGTGATCGGAGTTTTTCACGACACGACACTCGTCGGTGTGATCGATGTCTTAGTGGACTGGCCCGAACCGAATGTGTGGTCGGTCGGGATGTTCATGCTCGACCCGCTGCATCGAAAAAAGGGCCTCGGCGCAGAACTCGTGACAGCGTTTGAGGCTTGGGGTGGCCACAACGGTGCGCACAGCTACCGCACTGCCATCGTCACGCATCACGAAGATGGGATTCGGTTTCTCGAGCGGTGTGGCTACGTACCAGACACCACAGTCGATGGATACGACGCCGGTTCTCAGGTTTCCTCGATTCGCTTTTATGCGAAGAACGGTTGAGACACATCTTCCTGCGCCATCGGTCGAACGCTCCAGAACGCCTTGACGAGACTCATCACGACCCATCCCAACTCCGTCTCAATATTCAGCACCTGGCGGGTGTCAATCGTTGGTTGGGCGGCGAACGTTCGATCATGTCACACCTGCGCAAGCGTGTGCCCGGGCCTGCCGGCGACGTCATTCGTGTGTTGGATGTCGGCGCAGGTGGTGCCGACCTTCCACGCAGTATTGCGCGGTATCTTACACATCGTTCGTTGTGCCCGATCGTCTTTGCCCTCGACAAGCAGCGCGCCGTTGCGGATATCGCTGTGGAGCGGTCCAACGGAGTGCACCGTATTATCGTCCTCGTCGGTGACGGGCTTGCGTTGCCGTTGCCAGACAATGCAGTAGACGTGGCGATATCGTCTACCACTCTGCACCACCTCACAGATGCGGACGCGGTCCGGTGTGTGCGTGAGATGGCCCGCGTATCCCGCCGCCACGTTATCGTAGGTGACTTGGATCGCAGCCTTCTGGCTCTAGGAGGTGCCCATGTTCTGGCACGAACATGGTGGCGCCGTTCGGATTATCGATTCGATGGGCCCGTGTCGGTGACAAAAGCGTTTAACCGCGCAGAATTGTTGGATGTCGGAAGGGAAGCGGGTCTGCGCTCGCCCAGAGTCCATCGACACTTTCCCTTTAGGTTGACTCTTGTAGGGTTGCCACCCGAATGACCACCGACACGGACGTGTTAATAGTTGGTGCGGGCCCGGCGGGCAGCGCCCTCGCAAGCTTGCTCGCCCAGCGCGGAATCGAAACGGTTATCGTAGATCGTGCGCGTTTCCCTCGTGTCAAACCGTGTGGCGAGACACTGAACCCCGGTGTGCTACGTTTACTCGGTGAACTTGGCTTGCTGGAAAAGGTCGCCGCCAAGAAGCCCGCGTGGATTGACGGGTGGCAATTTGCCAACGGGACGGGCCTGGACGCTATTGGCATGTATGTGGACGGCAATCACGGTTTTGGTATGCCAAGGCGGGATTTCGATTCGGTCCTATTGTGTGAGGCGAGGAACAGGGGGGTGAGAGTTTTAGAGGGGACTCACGTAACGGACATCGTGCGGCGCAGGCCCAGCGGCTTCGTTGTCAATTGTCGCGAAGACGGCGACCGTCTGCGAACGATACGAGCGCAGTATGTGATTGGGGCGGATGGTTTGCGATCAATCGTTTCTCGCCGACTTGGCATGGTGGGTAGACACTCGAGGTTGCGCAAGTTCTCCATAACGTGCCGGCTACGTGGTGTTGCACCGAACAGCGTGGGTCAGCTCCACATGATCAATGGTTACACGGTGGGATTGGCTCCAGTACACGAAACGGAACCGCTTTGGAATGGGACCGTTGTGTTGTCTTCTCGTGGTTGGTGCAGGAGGACAATGGGCGTAAAACAAGTGTACGAATCCTGTTTGTCGCGTGTGACGGAGAGTTGGGTGGAAAAGCCTAACATCATCGGTGGTCCATGGACGTCCGGTCCTTTTGACCGTCCGGTCCAAGCGGTTGCTGCCCGCGATGTTCTTTTGATCGGCGATGCTGCTGGATACTTCGACCCTCTGACGGGGCAGGGTGTGTTCCAAGCCTTGCGAACCGCGCAGCTTGCGGCAGATGCAATCGAGTCCGTGTATTCCAGAGGGGGTGTACAGTCGCGGGCATTCGCTAACTACGCACGGCATGTTCGACGTTTACAAAGATGGACACGTGTATTTCAGCGGTCCGTCGATACGGTACTGTCCCGGGAGCGGTCACGTCGCATTGCCTTACATCAACTTAGTAAGAGGACGGCTTACATGGATCGGCTCGTTCAATTTGCCGGCGACGATCTTTCGATAGGCGGTTTGGCGCGGTTGGATCTCCTGGTACGAGCGCGGCGTACCGCATGATACAGAGAGACGAATGTCTGTGTTCTGCCCCGGTTGCGACGTGTTTTGATGTTGGGGCGGATGTCGAAAGCTGGCCGCGAATCCTGCCCCACTATCGCTGGGTCCGTTTTCACGAAAAGCGTGGTTTTGCCGATGGTGTTGTCGAGATGGCCGCTTGGCGCGTCTTTGGATTTCTGAAGTATCCCACGTGGTGGGTGTCGGAGATGTCGCACGACCGGAATGTGCCAATCGTTCGTTACCGTCACGTGCAGGGCATCACGTCGAAGATGGATGTTCGTTGGGAGTTCGAACAGGTAGGAAAACAAACCCTTGTGCGTGTTGTGCATGAGTGGTCCGGGCCATCGTGGCCCGTCATTGGTACGTTTGCGGCCAACGTTGTGATCGGGCCCATGTTTATCAGCGCCATCGCGCGGCGAACTCTCGCGGGTGTTGCACGGGAAGCTGAACGGAGAGCAAATTCATGAGCGTCATTGGACGACGTGTCGTCGTTACCGGTCTTGGGCCCATAACGGCGATTGGTATCGGCAAAGAACAACTTTGGGCTGGGCTCAGACGGGAGGAATCCGGGATTGGCTCGATCACACGGTTCGATCCGAGTCAGTTCAACTCACACATCGCAGGTGAAATTACTGACTTCGACCCGACCGACCATATGGATTCGCAGCGTGCCCGCCGTCTGGACAGATTCTCCCAGTTTGCGGTGGCCGCATCCCGGTTGGCGGTCGAGGATGCCAAGCTGCCCATCGACGCGCTCAATGCGGAGCGAGCGGCTGTACAGGTAGGTTCGGCGCTGGGCGGAATCGCAAACGCGGAAAAACAGTGCGGAAACTTCCTGGCCAAAGGTGTGCGAGCGGTCGAGCCCCGGATTGCGCTCACGACGTTTGCGGGAGCGGCCAGCTGCAACATTGCAATCGAATTCGGTTTCACCGGCCCCAACGCAACGAATGCCATGAGCTGTGCGTCTGGCACAATAGCTGTCGGTGAAGCGTGGCGGCTGATCCGCGAAGGTGTCGTCGATGTCGCGTTAGCGGGTGGAGTCGAAGCTCCGTTGTCTCCGCTCAGTTTTGGCGCGTTCGCGATCATCCGCGCAATGAGCACACGGAACGATGATCCGAAACGAGCGTGTAGGCCGTTCGATCGCACGCGTGACGGCTTTGTGATGGGCGAAGGCGCTTGCATTCTTGTTTTGGAGGACGAGCAACACGCACTGACACGGGGCGCCGACGTGTATGGTGTGGTGGAAGGGTACGGCACAACAAGCGACGCATATCACATGACGAAACCGCTTTCGGATGGTTCGCAGGCCGCGCGGGCCATGAAGTTGGCCTTACGTCGCGCGGCGGCCTCTTCAAAGTCCATTGACTACATCAATGCGCACGCGTCCGCTACGTCGCTGAACGACGCATCAGAAACCAAGGCAATCCACACGGTGTTCGGGGAAAACGCGCGTTCGATTCCGGTTAGCGGAACCAAACCATATCACGCTCACTCGTTGGGTGCGTCCGGCGCCATCGAAGCTGCCATTTGTTGTCTGGCCATACAGCGTGGTTGGATCCCGCCAACACTCAATCTGGACGACCCGGACGACGGCTGCGATTTGGACTACGTTCCGCACAAAGGAAGGGACGTCAAACCCAAGAAGGTGTTGTCGAATTCGTTTGGCTTTGGTGGGATCAATGCGTCGTTAGTTTTTGGTGCGGCGTGATGTGTGGCGTTGATGAAGTGGGGCCACGGAATCCGCGGAACCCCGCCCCTCCTTACACAGCATGTTGCCACGAAATCCACGAAAACCACTAAAACAATTTACACAGTTCGGTTGTATGATTGTGTCGAAAATAAAATTTTGGTGGATTTTGTGGATTTCGTGGCAACATGTTTTTGTTGGGGGGGGCGGTTCTGGGATTCCGCGGGTTCCGTGGCTCCGTTTACATAATTCATTCTAGCACACACAATACATAAATTACCCCGCATGCTCGAATCCAAAACCAACGTCATTGAACGTCTCAAGGACCCGACACCGCTTGTGACAGTTGAACTACGTCCGCCCAGGGCAGGTATGAGTTACGAGAAAAGCATGGACGTCTGGATCGACATGTTCCACTCGGTCCAACGTCTTGCCCGCCGGGATACGTTTGTCTTTCTGACGGACCAGGCCGTTGGGCAGGCTGAAGAGGAAAATCTCGGACATCTCGCGGCGAATCTCGGGGAAGACGTGGATCGATCCAAGATTGTTCCGTTTCTTACCACCAAACACTCGCTGGCGTATTGCAGGATGTACGCTAAGCGCGCATCGTCGTTCGGCTTTGAAGCGTTGACGGTGCTCGGTGGGGACCGACATGTTGGGCCGGCGCGGTGTGTGGACCACGCATACGAGTTGCGGCGCGTGATCAAACAGGACATGTCCGGCATGACGTTAGGTGGCTGGGCGAATCCGCACGCGGATCCCGTGACGCAGGTTAACTATCTGCTGGACAATAACTTTTCGGCGGACTTCTTTCTCACACAGGTCGTTTCACACCACGATCTCAACGCCGTCGAATGTTTCCTCAATGAGGCTACCAAGCGCGGGGTGACGGTGCCGGGTGTATTTGGCGTGTTTTTGTACCGGAGCGGGAACCCCAAGACATTGGAGACGCTGAGTCAGTTTTTCCCGGTTCCGGTCCAAGACGTAAAACGGGAATTTGCGGCGGGTGCCACGGCCGAAGAAATATGCATTCGATCAATCAAGGGGCTTTTTGAGTTGGGTATCACCCGTATTTACGTCAGCAACCTCGGGTATAAGCGGGTCGATGCGCAGTTTGGACGTATCCTTAGCGAGCTTGGGTTACAGACAGATCGTTGAGCAGCGCCAAGATCGGATCCAATTCTCCATTGGAAGTTGAGATGTGAATGCCGTGGACGTCGGGCAAAAGCTCGCTGCATATTTCTGCGGCGATACGAAGGCCTTCTTCCTTTGCGTTGTCGGCACCATTCTGTTGTGCGGCGCGCATCCTCTCCACGATAGCCGTCGGCACGTATATCCAGGGTACTTCGTTCGCTAAATACTCTGCTTCGCGTAGAGATTGCAGTGGTCGGATGCCCGCAATGACTCGAACATCGGGTTGATCCACTTTTGTCAGGAACCGCATTAACGTTTCTACGTCAAAAACCGGGTCGGTTATAGTAAATTCTGCTCCCGCTTGAGCTTTCCAACTGAAACGCTGACATTCGCGATCGAGATCGGCCGCCGCCTGTTTGACTGTTACGCCGACCACGAACTCCGTGGGTGCGCCGAGTTCATCACCGCCGGGATACAAACCCCGGTTGAGGCCGTTGACGACATTTGTGAGACCAATACTGTCGATGTCGAAGACAGCCTTGGATTTTGGCAGTAGGTCCGTCCCGGCTGGCGCGCCGGTATCGAGTACAATATTTCTGGTGCCAACGGCCGCCGCGCCCATCAGGTCCCGCAACATCCCGAGCATATTTCGATCTCGGCACGTGTAATGCGCGATGGTCTCGATACCCACGTCTCGTTCGACGATCATTGCGGCGGCAAGAGGCCCCATGGTGTGGCCACGGGACGCTGCACGGATGTGCACGGCGTGCACGTTTGCGTCCTTGAGCGCACGACAATGTTCGATTAGCGGCGCGCTGTCCCAACCTGAGGGCGGTACGACTTCAACAGCGATCGTTGGGCCTTCTTCCATCAAACGCCGCCCCCATTCGGACCGATCTGCGATTGGGACGGGCGCAACTTCGCGACCCGGTGTGACAAAAGCGACCCTAAGGCTGGTGGATGGTATGCGGGGTTGTGTACTCGCAACAAAGCCGCTGATACGCTCGATGTGATCCGGGGTCGTTCCACAACAACCACCGACGAACCGCGCCCCGGCTTCGATCATGCGTCGAGCGTACTGCGCCATATATTCTGGGCTGGCAAGGTAGATCTGCCGATCGCCAACTGTACGTGGCAGACCGGCGTTAGGTTGTGCGGATATTGCAAGGGATGTTACGTCTGCGAGCCGTTCCACCGCATCAAGCATGGTTGCAGGACCAACCGAACAATTCAGACCAATGACTTGGATCTGTTCGTTGGCGAGTGCAAGTGCGGCGGCTTCGATAGACGTGCCGTAGGAGGTTTTCCCGTCGGCCTCGAGGGTGATCTGTGCGATGATGGGAAGCGTGGATGCCGTCCGGACTGCCGCGATTGCGCACTGCAGTTCATCGACGTCACTGAACGTTTCGAGGATGAATCCATCGACTTGGCCGTCCACTAACCCCTGGACCTGACGATGGAAGAACGCCGTTGCCTCTTCTTTACCTGTTGCGCCCCATGGCTCGATACGGATTCCCAAAGGCCCGATTGCACCTACGACACACGCGGAATCACCGGCTGCCTCACGCGCAATCTCGACGGCGGTTCGGTTTAGCTCTTCGGTGCGTTCATCCAACCCGTGGCTCGAAAGTTTGACTGGGTTTGCGCCGAATGTGTTTGTCTCGATAATTTCTGCGCCCGCCTCGACATACGAGCGATGCACGCCACGGACGAGGTCGGGTTGGGAAAAATTCAGTTCGTCGTAACACACGCTGACGAAAACACCACGCCCGTACAAGACCGTACCCATAGCCCCGTCCATCACATGAATGCGCTCGTCCGTCAATAGGTCCCGCAGTGTTTTGGCCATCTTTGCTACTTCTCAATCTCGCGGTAGTGGATGTCCTGTTTGTTCTTCCAGACATGACGTGTGTAACTCAATGAGTACGTCATCATCCAACCGGCACCGCAGGTTGGTACGCCAAATTGGGAGATAGCCAGCGTTCCATTTCTTCAATCGTAAAGCCTTTCCGCGTGGCGTAACTCTCCACTTGGTCTCGACCGATTTTGCCAAGCCCGAAGTAAAAGGCTTCTGGATGGCTGAAGTACCAACCACTGACCGATGCGGCCGGCAACATTGCGAAGTTCTCGGTCAAGTGGACACCGGCGTTATCTTCCGCATCCAAAAGGCTGAACAAGGTTTGCTTTTCAGTGTGGTCGGGACAAGACGGGTACCCCGGTGCTGGTCGAATACCACGGTACGCCTCTCGTATCAGATCGTCGTTGTTGTGGTTTTCGTCGGGCGCGTAGCCCCATATGTCTTTCCGCGTCCGCGCGTGTAGCATCTCCGTAAAGGCCTCGGCAAGGCGATCAGCCAAGGCTTTGGCCATGATACTGCTGTAGTCGTCATGGTTGCGTTCGGCTTCGGCGCAAAACTCTTCAACGCCAATACCCGCAGTGACGCAGAACCCTCCGATGTAGTCTTGGATGCCAGTGGCTTTTGGAGCGATGAAGTCGCTCAAGCAAACATTCGCGCGCCCCGCCGGCTTCTCAAATTGCTGCCGGAGATTGCCTAAACGGGCCACGATTTCGGTACGCCGTTCGTCCGCGTAGACTTCGATGTCGTCGTCATCTACCGAATTGGCGGGGAAGACGCCAACCACTGCGCGGGCTCGGATGATGTTATCGCGAACGAACACGTCGAGCATTTCTTGTGCGTCTTTGTACAGCGAACGGGCGTGTTCCCCATAAGTTGGGTTATCGAGGATTGCTGGGAACTTCCCCTTTAGTTCCCACGCTGAGAAGAACGGTGTCCAATCGATGTAGTCGAACAGTTCCTGAATTGGCTGATCGTCAATGCGTGTGATACCAAGGTGAATGGGTACCGCGGGTGTCACGGTGTTCCAGTCGAGTGCAAATTTTCGTTCACGAGCCACTTCGAGCGGCAATGTCTTGCCTTTTTCAGATCTGTCACCACGGGTGGTTCTGACTCTCGAGTATTCGTCTCGCACTGACTTTACAAACTCGTCGTGTTTCGTTGAACTCAACAATTTCCCGACGACGGATACACTACGCGAAGCGTCAACCACATAGATAGTTGGGCCATGGTAGTGTTCTTCGATCTTCACCGCTGTGTGTGCTTTTGATGTCGTTGCGCCGCCGATGAGAAGTGGGATGTCAAAACCCTCGCGTTCCATTTCTTTGGCGACATGTACCATCTCGTCGAGTGATGGTGTGATCAATCCGCTGAGCCCGATGATGTCTGCGTTTTCGGCCCGTGCAGCTTTCAAGATTTTGTCTGCCGGTACCATGACTCCAAGGTCGATGACTTCATAGTTGTTACACTGCAGCACCACACCGACGATATTTTTCCCGATGTCGTGCACATCCCCCTTTACGGTGGCCATGATGATTCTTCCGTTGGACTGACCGGTGAGACCAAGTCGTTCTTTTTCCTCTTCGATGAAGGGTATGAGGTGTGCCACGGCCTTCTTCATGACACGGGCGCTTTTCACAACCTGTGGCAGAAACATTTTCCCCGCCCCGAAAAGGTCGCCAACCACATTCATACCGTCCATCAGCGGGCCTTCGATGACTTCGATTGGACGATCGTATGCTTGGCGGGCTTCTTCGGTGTCATCAATGACGTAGTCGACGATGCCCTTCACAAGTGCGTGCGACAGTCGATCACCTACGGTGCCCTCACGCCAGGTGAGGTCCTCTTGCTGCTTGGTAAGCTGCCCGGAGAAACTCGTGGCCATGTCGGTGAGCCGTTCGGTGGCCTCCGGGTTTCGATTGAACAGTACGTCTTCTATGGCTTTCAGGAGGTCCGCCGGGATTTCGTCGTATACAGGCAACGCGCCGGCGTTGACGATGCCCATGTCCATTCCCGCCTGGATGGCGTGATAGAGGAACACCGAATGCATGGCCTCTCTCAACGCGTGGTTGCCACGGAATGAGAAGCTCAAGTTGCTGACTCCACCACTCACCAATGCGTGCGGGAGCGACTCCTTTATGACACGACAGCCTTCGATAAAAGCGATACCGTATTCGTTGTGCTCCTCAATGCCGGTGGCTACGGCAAAGACATTCGGATCGAAGATGATGTCTTGCGGAGGGAACCCAACGTCCTCTGTCAAAATCTTGTAAGCCCGTCGGCAGATTTCGACCTTCCGCTCGATAGTGTCGGCTTGTCCCTTTTCGTCAAATGCCATGACGATGATGGCGGCGCCGTAGCGACGTACTAGCCGTGCCTGTCGTTTGAACTCTTCTTCGCCTTCCTTCATACTGATCGAATTAACGATCCCTTTACCCTGTACGCACTTTAGTCCCGCTTCAATGACGTCCCACTTTGATGAATCGATGACAATGGGTACTCGAGCGATATCCGGTTCGGAAGAAATCAAGTTCAAGAACAGAGTCATTTCCGCGACCGAGTCTAACAGGCCTTCGTCCATGTTCACGTCAATCATCTGTGCGCCGCTGGCCACCTGCTGTCTCGCCACTTCGAGCGCCGTCTCGTGATCGTCATCCTTGATCAGATTGCGAAAGCGCGCGGACCCCGTAACGTTGGTCCTTTCTCCGATGTTAACGAAAAGCGAATCTGGACCGATTGTGAGCGGTTCCAACCCGCTCAGCCTACAACGAGGTTCTAAGACTGGGATCTCGCGGGGTGAGAGATCAACGACCGCCTCAGCAATAGCTGTGATGTGTGCAGGCGTGGTGCCGCAACAGCCGCCTACGACGTTCAAGAATCCGCTTTCGCCAAACTCACGGATGATTGTTGCCATCTCGTCCGGCGTCTGGTCATATTCGCCGAATTCGTTAGGCAAACCGGCGTTCGGGTGTGCCGTGACGGGTATGTCCGCGACCGTCGAGAGCTCTTCTAGGTGCGGGCGAAGCTCGGCGGCACCAAGCGCGCAGTTGAGACCCACGCTGAAAAGATTAGCGTGGCTTACCGAGTTCCAAAACGCCTCCGGTGTCTGGCCCGATAGGGTTCGCCCGCTTGCATCGGTGATGGTACCGGACACCATGATCGGTATGTCCAGGTTGCGTTCGGCGAGGAGCGCTTGCAATGCGAAAAGGGCGGCGCGACAATTGAGTGTGTCAAAAACAGTTTCGACAAGAAGAATATCTGACCCGCCGTCTATGAGCCCTCGTGCCTGCTCCGTGTACGCCTCGACTATTTCATCATAGGTGACGTTGCGAAAACCTGGGCGATTGACATCCGGTGACAGCGATGCCGTGCGATTTGTAGGACCAAGACTACCTGCCACGAATCGAGGTTTGTCTGGTTCGCGTTCGGTGAACTGGTCTGCAACTTCTCGCGCTAGACGCGCGGCCGACGCGTTGAGTTCGTAAACAACCGCCTCGGTTCCGTAGTCGGCTTGCGAGATGGCTGTTCCGTTGAACGTATTCGTCTCGACGATATCCGCGCCGGCTGCAAAGTACTCTGTGTGAATCTCACGAATCATGTCAGGCTGCGTGAGCGACAACAGATCATTATTGCCAAAGAGTGGAGATCCATGGTTAGCGAACTCCGAGCCACGGTATTGTTCCTCGGTGGGGCGATGTGCTTGGATCATGGTGCCCATTGCACCGTCGAGGATGAGTATTCTGTGCTGTAATGCCTGGTACAACGCCTTCTGGCGTTCAGGATGCGTCATCGGCGAAAACTTTCTCGTCAAGGAAGATTCTGAGAGATGATGTGTTGGGCCGGGGGTGGCGAACGAAAAACCCCCGCCGCCAAAAAACGCCGAGGGAGCTTTTTAGCAGGTTGTTTAACGTGGCCGCAATACGCATCAACTCACCACGAGACATCAATTGATGCAAAAACCTAGCCAATGCTCACTAGTTTCGCCAGCCCCGTAACGCTGCGCTCGCAGTCCGCTAACACAGTGCGTTGCATTGTGTCCACTCGGTTTGGTAGCATCGGCAGCAGGTACGGATTTGTTTACCGGATCTAGAAGAAGAGACTCATCCCGATACGAATGAGAAAGAACGCGACTATCGGAGTGATGTCGATCATTCCGATGGGTGGGATAATTTTGCGGAGCGGTTCGATGATCCAATCCGTGAGCAGGTATGCGGGTCGCATCCACTTGTTGTATCGTCCAACTCCAACCCACGTGCCGATCACTCGGGCAAAAATGGCCATGCTGACGAGTTGTCCGGCGTAAAACACCAGTAACCGAATTGATGCGAACGGGCCTTGTCTCGTGGCGCCACCGACTTCGAACGCGCGTGCCGCCAAGTAGTTCGCCGCTGACAATACCACAATCCCGCCGACCAATGCTCCACCAAGCAGCCACCACTCGGCGTTTTGCGGGTTGCCACCCTTTCGGGAGATCCAGCTCTCGACGGGTTTGAGTATTGGATCCGTAGTCCGTCTTATCAGCTGTGCCGGTTTGCTGAATGGACTAATGCGCCGAGTGCGGACGGCCCATGAACCGAGTGCCGCGGAGGACGCCAATACAAAGATGCCGAAGACCGAGTATCGCAGGATATCGTAAATCATCTCAATGAAATATAACGATGGTGCGGAGCGTTGGGTTTCGGGCTTCGGTTAAGATGTTTGGACAGGTCCATTTTTGTCTGCCACGAAATCCACGAAATCCACGAACTTTAAAAAACGCCACGGAATCCGCGGAACCTACGGAATTTTGATCGTGTTTTCTGTTCCTTCTCTTCTCACCCTGGGTTCGGTGGCCTCCTTTTCGTGGTTTTTGTGGATTTGGTGGCCGCTCTTGTTCCCAGGTTACCGCCGAAGGACTTCCGAGACGATGCGGTTCTGTTCCTCTCGGTGCGCCGCTGGGTACCCTTCGGCGGGGCTCGAACGCTCAGGACGTGACACGGCTTCTAGGTGAACGCTTTTGTCTGCAAGCGCGTAGATTTGCGGGATCACGAACTTTCTCGGCCCGAAGTTGCTGGGTTCTTCTTGCGCCCACACGATCTGTTTTAAATTTGGATAACGACGTATCAACTCTTGGATGTCATTGGCCGGGAAGGGGTAGAGCATTTCGACCCGCCCAACGGCAACGTGCCCGGCGTCGGACCGCCTCGAGTCAGTTACGATGTCATAGTAGATTTTCCCGGAGCAAAGTGCCAGTCGCGTGACATCGGCCCGGGTCCCCGGGAGATTCGGATCATCCAAAACCGAATAAAACCCACCGTCTGTGAGTTCCTGTGCAGATGACGCCGCTTGAGGTAATCGCAACAGACTCTTGGGCGTCATCAGTATGAGTGGTCTCCGCTCGTTGTGCAGGGCTTGTCTGCGTAACAGGTGGAAGTACTGTGCGGGGGTCGAACAATTAGCGACACGGATGTTGTATTCGGCGCCAATCGCCAGGAAACGTTCGATGCGTGCACTTGAGTGCTCCGGTCCCTGTCCTTCGTATCCGTGGGGTAGTAGCAGGACGAGTCTGCTGGTTTGACCCCACTTTGCCAACCCGGCCGCGATGAATTGGTCGATGACGATTTCTGCACCATTTACGAAGTCGCCGAACTGTGCCTCCCAAAGAACCAGCGCTGAGGGACCGTGTACGCTGTAACCGTATTCGAAGCCGAGGGCGCCGTATTCGGACAACGGGCTGTTGTGGAGTTCGAACGCCGCTTTTGCGTCGGAAAGGTTCAAGATAGGCGCGTAGCGTTCCCCGGTTTTGGCATCATGCATCACCAGGTGCCGTTGGCTGAACGTACCGCGTTCGGTGTCCTGACCGGTAAACCGAACTGGATAACCTTCTTTAATTAAGGTTCCCAACGCGAGTGCTTCGGCGTGCGCCCAATCGATGGCTGGTTTACCGCCGAGTGCCTCGCCACGCCGATCGAGTTGTCGTTTGAGTTTCGGGTTGATTGTGAAACCCGCGGGTGCTGTGAGTAACTCCTGGTTCAAACGCGAGAGATAGTCCGCGGACACCGCTGTATTCGGCTCGACAATCGCTTCGAACTGTGATGTTCGGATCGGTTCTCGGCCGTGGTCTTCCGTTGCCACCTGCTCCTTGAGTGCGGTTTGTGTGACAGTGAGTGTTTCCTTTAGAACGTCCAGTTGGGTGGCCACTTCTTGATCGGTGAGAATGCCTTGGCCGATCAATTGTTGGGCGTATAGTTCGCGCACTCGTGGTAACACATCAACTTTCTCGTACATCAGCGGTTGTGTATACCGTGGTTCGTCGCCCTCGTTGTGTCCGTGGCGGCGGTAGCCCACCAGATCGATCACACAGTCACTCTGATATTCTTTGCGGTACATCATCGCCAGTTTCACCGCGGCGATACATGCTTCCGGGTCGTCGGCGTTGACGTGAATGATCGGTATGTCAAAACCTTTGGCGAGATCACTCGCAAAGTCCGTTGAACGGGCCTCGCCCGGATCAGCGGTAAAGCCGACCTGGTTATTGGCGATGATGTGCAGTGTCCCACCCGTGGCGTAACCGGCTAGTTTGCTGAAGTTGAGTGTTTCCGCGACGACTCCCTGACCGGCGAATGCCGCGTCGCCATGAATGAGAATTGGCAAACAGATGTTGGCATCGTGTGTTCCGTCATCACGATTGGTTTGTGCGGCGCGCGCCCACCCCTCCACGACCGGATTGACGGCCTCCAAGTGACTCGGGTTGGGCATCAAAACCACAGATATGGAGTTACCGTCCGGTGTCGTATGGACACCGGTACGTCCGTGATGGTATTTGACGTCGCCGGTTCCACCACGTGGAGCCAGTGTTTCTTCGACCTCGGCGCCGCCCTCGAATTCAGCGAGCAAAGTTTTGAACGAAACGTCCAGTACATGGGCTAACACACTCAAACGTCCACGGTGCGCCATACCCATCACGACCTGTTCGCTACCACCCGCGGCGGCGGTGTCCAAAGACCAATGGAGCATTGGTACGAGCATGTCGAGGCCTTCGATCCCGAAACGCTTGTGACCGAGGTAGTTGCGGTGCAGGAACGTTTCGAGCCCATCCACACGGATCAGGGTTTCTAACAGACGCTTACGTTCTTCGGGACGTAATTGGGTGCGATGCTGACCCGATTCGATGACCCGACGTAACCAGACTCGTTGTTTGTGACTAGCGATGTGCTCGATTTCGTAGGCAATTGTGCCACAGTATGTCTCTTGGAGACGGGGTAACGCCTCGGCGAGCGTGTTGCCCGGTACGTAAATTCGTAACACGTCAGCAGGTAGGGATTGCATCACCTCAGCGGTGAGACCAAGTGGCTCGGGATTGAGCGCTGGATCACCCACCGGTGGTATGCCAAGGGGATTTAGTTGGGCAGCCAAGTATCCGTGAGTACGATGTGCTTTGACCAAAGACATGGCCGCGCCGACGTGATACAAGAGGTCTGGCGCCACTGCGGGTACGGCTGTCACAGTGGAAACGGCGGGTGCTACCGTCTGACCTGCAGTTGACGATGTGTCAATGCCGAATGCGTTGGCGACATCCGCATAAAACTCTTCTTCGCCTTGCAGCAGTTTGTCTATCCACTGCAGGAATAAGCCTGATTCGGCGCCTTGGATAATGCGGTGATCGTACGTACTGGTGACAGTCATCATGCGGGCGCCGGCGATGTTTGTGATGGCCCCGGTGGCGATGATGGAACCTTGCCCTCCCATGAGTCTGGGAACGGACGCCACCGTTCCAATGGTCCCCGGGTTGGTGAGTGTGATCGTCGCACCTTGATATGCGTCAGGCATAAGCTTGCTGTTGCGAGCGCCAGCCACGACATGTTCGTATTCGGTATGGAATTCGGCAAACGACATCCCATCCGCGCCTTTGATGACCGGGACCATGAGACCGCGGCTACCGTCTTTACGTTGAACATCCACGGCTAATCCAAGGTTGATCTGTCCCGGATCGAATCGATGCGGCAGCTTGTCGTGCTGGACGACGGCGTGCGTCATCGATTGGTACTTCTTTGCCGCAAGCACCAAGGCCCAACCCATGAGATGTGTAAACGAAAGCTTGAGACCTCGCGCGTTCAGCTGCCCGTTGAAATTCTTTCGTTGATCCCAAAGAACGGTGACGTGAATATCTCGAAATGAGGTAGCGGTTGGGATCGAAAGAGACGCCTCCATATTTTGTAGCAGTCGCAAGGCGGGACCTTTGATTGGTGTTGCCCCTTCCGGCCCGGCTGCGGGTTTTGGCTCGTTGGGCACCGGCTCTGGTTCTGTGGGCACTTCGATGGCGACGACCGTTTCAACCGGTGCGTCCGATGGTGGTGCTGATTCCGCCCGAACCGTGTCGGCGGGTGCTTCGGAGATGTCGCCGTTTTCAAAGAGAACGCGCCATTCCTCTGGTACCGAGGCCGGGTCTCGCAGATAGTCGTCATAAAGCGCCTGGGCGAAGGCAGAGTTGGCGATGTTTTTAAACACGTCGGTGCTCTCCGGTTGTCGATGCCTGTGAGGAGATTTCTATTCAATTATAGGTAAATGCCAGCGCGGACGCGCGGTGCATGGTTCAGGCCGACGTCCTCAAAGTTCCTTGGCCGTCGGACGCTGGGCACTCACGAATATGTGCTGGAAGCTATTTTCGACCCCGCGCGGCCGGAACTTGCGGATCTCGTATTTAACGCTCGTTTCCTCCGCTTCTGCCCGACCCCCGCATACGTTGTTGACACCCTACACAAGTGATGCGTATGAGCAACAATTATAACCAATGTTTTTTGGGATATTGAGGACACGATGCAGGCGTTCAACAAATTTCTTGCACTACGTGCCAACAAAAAACATGAACTGTTGTTTATTTTTTTGACGCTTGCAGAATCCAATCACAGGCGTAGATATAATTGCATGACGCTAGGACAATTTGCAGTTGTTGTGGGTGCGCCTCCCAAGTGGGTGCAGAATACTTTCCGACTTCTCGAGCTACCGAACGAGTAC
>JAZDDC010000446.1:0-9549 GCA_036679565.1 Gemmatimonadota bacterium | reverse complement strand
GTTTTCCGAACCCCGTGTTTATTCCGTAAACAGCCCGGTCGGACGAGGCGGCCGCCTCAATGACCGCGCGGGAGGCGCGTAATCGAGGAAGTGTGTCCGGTGAAATATCGACCCGGGCGAATCCACGCGCGACCGAGACCACGTCCGCAACAGACAAGTCCTGGCCGTTTAGCTGAACGGTCTCCGTCATGCGGTGGAATGATAGTGGGAAAGAATGACGCCGGAAGGGCGCGGGTCTACGTGCCGCGCCCTTCCTTTATGGTACTGCTAGACTACCGACGAACACCCGTCACATTGAGTCCACGCTCGCGGGCAACCGCCCGCCCACCGTGTCTTTTCAACTCAGGATTTCCCGGATCGGTCTGGTAACTCCAGTCAAAGATGATGAAGTCCGGCCCCACGTGCGTGACCCGCAATGCCCCGAAGCGGAAGAAACCGTCTCCCCCGTCAATCTGGAATACGTAGCCAAACCCGGGCGACGCTTCGACCGGTGTAACGTCAAACCCGATCTCGGGGGCGATGTCAATCGACGTCAAATCCTCAACCGGTTGCGTGCTGTAAAACGCAACGGAGACACCCGTTCGCGCAGGTTGGAGTGATATGACGCCACCCACATCGATCACACGGAAATCGATAATGGGGTCTGTCGTAGAGGTCACGATACCGAGTTCGGTGTCCTGCGCCAGGCCGTCCGCATTTACATCCTGGAAGAATCGGAACCCGGCCAGAAGGTCGTTACCTGCACCCGTGCGCCACACCAAGATATTCCTTGCGTCGGGACGTGGGGTATCGGCTCGCAGGGGTGAAAAGAGACTCTCGAAGCCCTCGATACTCTCGGCGGAGATCGCATAGCAAAACGGCACGCCATTAGTGAGCGGCGACACGAGGAACTCTGGTCCAATGGTCGTTCCTTCGAGCGCAAACGTGGCGCCACACAGGTCTTCATCCAGACTGTAGTCGGTACTGTACACCCGGTAACGACGAAAACCGTTTGGTTCGTTTTCGAACGGATTATCACTCCACACGAGTTGCACCGCACCGTCCAGACTGATGCTACTCAGACTGGTTGGCGATTCGAGCCGTAAGGTCTCGTCGATGATCACCTGTTCACTGTCAGGGCCTTCGCCACCGCTGCGGTTTTGCGACCTCACGAAGTACGCCATATCCGGCGCACCGCCATCGTGGAACGTGAGTGATGTGGTGGATCCACGAAGATCGAAACGCGACCCATCAATGCTCGAATACACGTTGTAAACTTCGAGATTGTCGTCGTTGACAGGATCCCAGGAGAGGAGCACGGCGGTCGGCGCAGTGGGATCGCCACTGGCCTCGAGAACGTATGAGAGGTTCTGAGGTGGAACGATGGCCGGTCCGTTGCCGTCGCCACAGCCCACCATCGTGAGTCCCAGAACACCGAAAACGGCGAGTCTTTTCATGTCGTCAACGCCTTGGCAAAGTGACACAATTCTCAAAAGCAGCTATCGTGCCAACTGTTAAGTTATTATAGAATAACGACTTATGTTTTGACAAAAGTTAGGAACGTCCACTTGAGGGGACACAACGTTTGCCACGAAATCCACTAAAAACATCTTTTCGATTCCAACAGCGCCACGGAATCCCGGAACTACGGAACGAGAATATGTGCTCTTTGTCTGTTTACTACCGAACGTTCGATTGTCCTCGTCCGTGATTCCTTGAACGCCGTTGTTTGTTTTGTGGATTTGGTGGATTTCGTGGCAAATGATTTGGCATAAACTTTCGTTTGGCCCATAACCACTATTGCCTGGTCACCGTCTGTTGGTCGTAATTGAACTTGATCTCCGGTTGGTCCAACAGATTCACAAAAAACGTAAACGCAAAATTACCGTTGGGTGCGCGTGTGAACCCAAACGTCGCGCGCCACCGGTGAAGGTCCCGGTCAAGACGCAACACATGTTGACCAAACTCCTTGGTTGTCATGTTGTATTGGGTATTCCATGACACATTCCAATTGGCTGTCGGGCTGAAGGACGTATTTAGTCCTACGGTACGGAGATCCCCGGTGGCACCAAAGGGGTTCTGCAATTGTACCTCGTCCCGTCGGCTGCGTTGATCGGAATAGTTAATGGACGCGCGGAATCCCCCACCACCGCGTGGGCCTGGTGCAAGCGTTTCCACTGACCGAAACGCCGTACGCGGACCGGCTTCGTTTCTGAGGCGAGCGGGTTCTTGAAACAATAAAGAGTCAGCGCGCGCATCGTCTTCAGTTGGCGCAGACAACGTCTCGCCACCCAGCAGGGCACCGAACAAGCGCTGGATTGTGCGACCACTGACACTAAAGCTGGCCGATACCCGCTGTAGGAAGGGATCGAAAGCTGTTGTATCAAACCCCACGGGCCCATCCCAAAGATCGTGGGTCACGGAAAGCCGAAACCCACGCAGCAAGTCACTGGTGACGGAATTGGTGAGCGATTGGGTTCGCCAACCGTTGCGACCCTCTTCCCCTGCCTGTTCGAAATCGTACTCCACACCCGACGTCTGCCACTGGAGCAGCTTCACCTTGGGTGCGTTTCTCGTATCGACGGAGTCGCCTTCCTGCGCGTACTTGCCCTCAAACGTCTGCGAGACCCCCAAACGCAGCGTGTGTAACGCACGATCCGGCCGATCGGCCCGGCGCCCTGTAGGGTCCACGGCGTCCAAGTATTCCTGGTTTACCTCCGTCGGTAACGCGTAGGCCCAAGAGATTTGCGGAGAAATTGAATGTCGGATACGGGCGATGGGCCCTACACCGGGGAGGAAACCAAAAATTGCCGGCGACATCGAAGCACCGAACGAAAGTCGTTTCCCCTGCTGAACGAACTTGCCATTCGTGAAACGGTTTCGTAGGAGAAACGGACCCGACGTGGCGTTTTGGATATTTATCGACGGTTGCAACTTCCACGTCGATGAAAACAACGTGGGGAGATTGATTCCAGTACTCCAATCAATCCCGGTCTGAAAGTCCTCGCCGTAAACCCGTGTTATCGTCTGTGTGGAGTCGTTGGGGTCAACAAAAGTCAGCGTGTTGCGGCGATCGTCGAACACATCAACGATCTCAAATCGGTTTTGCCAGTTCCATCTGCCAACACGAAGCGGTGTATTAATCGAGAGCCTCGTGTTCCGCGTTCCAAAAAATAATGTATCCTGCTCCGGTAGCACGCCGTTGACGGGTGGTAGATCAATCAACCCCGCCCTCTCGTTGGACGTGGTCGAAGAGTTGAAGGAAAACGACGGCGCCCAACTTATGTCCGCGCCGAGGCTGATGGGAGACGGTGTTAAGCTGATAACGGGCAACGTTTGGCTGATCAAGTCATTGCTCAGATTTTGACTGCGACTTCCACCGGCTGTCAACGTCCCCCAGCTGAACTGTTTTTGAAAATTGATATTGCTCTTGAGTTGTGCCGTTTGAAGAAACGGATCGACGGTATTTTGCTGAATGACCGAACTGCTCGATGCAAAATCGACTTGTGCCCTCAGACTCGTACGTTGATCAAAATTCTGTTGGTGATTCCAAACCAACCGCAGCGAGCGTCTCCCACGTTGCCCGTCGTTACCGGATTCGAAGATCCGGGACACCGACAACGCACCGTTGATGAATCGATCCAGCCATCTGTACTGAAGGTCACCGTTGACGGAAACGGATGTACCAGCCAACCAATCCATTGACGCCTGAAGATCTAAGTAATCATTGAAGACAAAGTAATATCCGACGTTGGTGATGTGACGCCGATATCCTTGATTTGGGCGCACAAGGTCGTTGAACCCGAAGCGCGGTGTCAGCAATCCGGTCCGTCTGCCCTGCCGCATGTCCTGGAAGATGAATGGGAACCAAAAAATTGGTACATCCCTAACATACAATGTGGCCGGACGCGCAACGAGAATTCCGTTTTTCACCCACTTCAGACGCCCGACTGCAAAGTGGAAGTGTTTATCCTCTTCCTCGCAGCTCGTGATTTCACCGTTACCCGTGTACATACGCACCGCGGCCGAATCAATTCCCAACCCGCCGTTCAAATACCATTCAACACCGGATTGATTGAAGCTGGTCAACGCATCGTTCACGATACCCCGGTTCTCACAGGTATCGTATAACATGCTGTCACCAATCAACACCGTGCCTCCCTCAAACAACCGTGGATCGCCGTAGGCACGCATAGCACATTGTTCCTGGAGGTAGGCCACGTACCCCGCTTCGAGGATCGTGCCTGCGCGCTCGATGAGGGCAGTTCCGTTGAGCAGGATCTCATTCGAGTCGGCCAGAAACGTCACGCTGTCGCTGGCATACCGGGTCGTGCGATAGCCGTCGAGTTGTAACAACGCCTGAAGGATAGAATCAGACGCGGGGAAATTTCGCGACGGGGCAGAAGGCAACCCACGCCGTGCAGCTTCCGACGTATCGACGGGTTGCCCCAACGAATCCACACGAAGCGAATCGACAAGCGTCGTATCGGACGGGAGGCTATCGGGGCGACGTTGCGTGGAGTCCTGCTGAGCAACCACGCTCCCGGGAAACGCGATCGCGAACGAAACGATGAAAACCACTACGCACGCCGCGTTGCGTGACAAAACGTCCCTCCACATCAAACGGCTCCTACGTCCCCGAAATGGTGTTTCCGCGACGGCGTCTCCATACAAGCTTTCCAACGAAAATACCAACCTCGTACAGCAAAAGGATCGGTGCCCACATCATGAGCATGGTCAAAACATCCTGCGGCGTGACGAATGCCGCAACGACAGCGGCCACCAACACCGCGTACCTGCGGTTGTTTGCAAAGAACTGCGGGTTGACGATTCCCATGACTGCCAGCAAGACCATGATCAGCGGCAATTCGAAAACGATCCCGAAGGCCAAAATGATCTGCGTGGCGAATGCGAAATAGTCACCCGCGGTGATCAAGGGTATTAAACCCTGACCCACGAAACGTTCGCTCAGCATGATGCGCAACGCGGCGGGGATGATCCACAGATACGCCATCCATGCGCCGACGAGGAAGAGCCCCGAACCGGCGAGCAGGGCCGGCAGCACATGTTTCTTTTCGTGATCGTAAAGCGCCGGCGACAGGAATCCCCAACCTTCGTAAAACAAGAACGGGAAGGCAAAAACCAGCCCAATGAGGATGGAAAGCTTGATCGTGATCAGGAATGCATCAGTGGGCCGGGTAAAGACAAGCTGTCCGTCCTGGAGAAACGGCTCAATGGGCAGTTTGAGCAAACTGACAACGTCAAACTGTCCCACCAGGAAGTAGCCAAGAAAGGAGAATCCGATGACATAGAACGCACTTCGAAGGATGCGCCACCTCAATTCTTCGAGATGGTCCAGAAAGGGCATCTCGGCCCGAGATTCCTTCTTTTTGCGTTTCATCGATACCATCCGCAGGACCATCCGCTAACACGAGACCGCCGTGTGGAGCGACCTCTCATGACACACTGCGTACGTTGAGGTGCTGGCTAGGGGTTGCGGAGCTTGGCGCGTGCCAGCTCGGCCTCGTCGGAACTGGGATACCCGACAATCACCCGGTTGTAATGTAGTCGCGCCGTGGGCACGTCTCCCCTTTGTTCGAACAGCAACCCGAGTTTATACAGCGCCGACGACGCACGCGGTGACTCAGGATACTTTTCAACGACGGCTTCCCACATGACTGCAGCCGAGTCGGAGTTTTCGCTCTCGAAGGTCTCACCCAGGTAGTACTGGGCAGCAGCTGCACGACCATGTTGCGGATGCTGCTCCACAATTTCGCGAAACGCGATGCGTGCCGTTTGATAGCTTCGTTGTCTCAGCTGTTCAACTCCAACGGTGTACATCTCCTCCGCCACGCCACCGGTTGCGGCCGCCGTGGGCGGTGGTCGGACACCCGACGACCCACCCGCAAGTGGTAACGTACGGGTACCGATTTGCGAGCGCAGCTCCGTCAGACGTGCCTGGCTTTGGCCAGTGAGTTCCTGAATGGCAACCAACTGACGTTGAATATCGGTAAATTCGGATCGAAATTCTCCGCCGATTGCCTGAATTGAACGATGCTGCACTTCTAGCGAATCGTGGACCGCACCCTGCAGCCCCTCAATTTCGGAGAGAATACGAGCCAACGAAACGGCGCGCGCTGAATCTGCGCGCGCCGTTTGGTCCTTCATCTCGATGAGTTGCCGTTCAACCCGGCGAACATCGCCCTTCAATGCACAACCGGTCAAAACTGCGGCAACCGGTAAGAGTGCGAGTATCCGAGCTTTGATCACCTGTCTCCCTGCTTGGCCGCCAACGCTCGTCGATTCCCAAGCGCCAAGTTGTACTCGTCCGAACCCCGGTCATCACAGTGTCCGGATACCTGAATCCGCAAACCCGGATTAACCTGCAGGATGGCTAGTTTGGCGTCCAGAATACGTGCGTCCTCAGATCGAACCCTGGCAACGTTGTACTCGTAGTGCACCATGACCTCGAGTTGTTGCCTGACCCGCTCCGAAGCGCGACGCATGACGTCCAGGGAATCGCTCCGGGTACTTTCGAGCCGTTCACGGTCTCGACGCACTCGTTCAAGACTGTCCTCTCGAGCACGTCGTGCCGCTTCGATAGAATCCCGGACCCGCTGGGCTTCGTTGAGAGAATCAAGATCGGGACCCGGTGGGGGGGGTGGCGGTCCGCCGCCGCAGGCATACGCGACGAGGATGACGGCAACCCCAGCGGTTAGTGGCACAGTGAGTCGCAATTTTCTCTCCAGTTAGTTGTTGGGTACCTGCTCGATAATCCGGGGGGACCAAGCCGGCAACCGGGCTTCGCCCAAGCGGGTTAGCTGCCGTGTTCGTCCCGTCCGAATATCGATGATCCACACCTGCCGCGATCCCGTACGGTTGGACACAAACGACAGATGGCGACTATCCGGCGCCCAGCTAGGATCAGAGTTCCGGCTGAGACTCGTGAGCTGACGGACGGTTTGGGTCGCGACCTCCATCACAAAGATTTGAGGCACACGATCAATGGCGCGATGAAACGCCACGTACAGACCATCCGACGACCACTGGGGAGCGTGCGACGCACCCGTGACTCCAAAGTCGAAAGGCGCGAACAACTCCTGTCCCGTCCCATCCGAATCCATCACGTAAATTTGCGCGATGCCGGACCGCGTTGAAACGAACGCAATCCTCCGTCCATCCGGGCTGAATGTAGGTGACAGGTTATCGTAAAGCCGACCTACCGTCAAGCGCTGTAAACAACAGTCACCAGCGAGGTTATAGGTATAAACGTGGGTTCCATCCGACGTGGCGCGGGAGAACGCGAGTATGCGGCCGTCTGGCGAATACTCCGGCGTGAAATTCTGATATTCTACCGTCGGTGAGACCGTCAGACGCGACCCGGATCGGATGTCGTGGCGGTAAAGCGTCCCGGGAAACTCCATGTACGCGGCTTCACGGCCGTCCGGGGCCCACGCCGGGGACATGGCCTCGACCTCCGGAGGCGAAATAGGCCGTGTGTCCGCCCCATCGGAGTCAGTCCGATAAATCCGGCTACGGTTGATGAAAAGGATCCGTGTGGACGCGACCCCAGGAACACCCGTCGCAGCACGCACGAATTCATCGGCGGCACTATGAATTTCGAGTCGAAAATCGTGATCCGAAGGATCTACCGACCTCATCCGCACTTGTCGTTGGAAACGTTGGCCCTGAACATCGAGTAACGTCATGACGACCGAAGAGTCGTCGTCCGAGTGCACGTTGACCGCGAACTCGGCCCCCAACACCGCAAACAACGCGTAATTGACGAACTGTTCTTGCGAGGCGCTGCTTGTCGTCCCGCCACTTCCCCGCCCTATCCCAAGCGACAGACTGTCACCCATGGGTAGTGTGATCATTTCGAATTCGTCACTGTAATCGAGATCACGCGTCAGAATGGCCCGCGCCGAATCGAGGACCAAGGACCGAGCGCCACCTAACACAAGCAATCCCGGCCGTACGCCGGGCCGATAGGTAATGCCAATTCGCACACCACGATCAATTGGCGGTATTGAATCCTGAGCGTACAGTGGCGTCGCACCAGCGGCAATCGCGACCAGGAAAAAGGCTTTACACATCACGATTCAGACATCTACCTCAAGGTACTTGGGTCGAAAAAGAAACTGACCGGCAACACATCGTCCGGGTATCCGTCGGGAAGCGGGCCAAAAGCCCCCGAGTTCCCTGCAGCCTCTACGGCCCCTTGGGCGCGTAAATCAAATGCGAGGTTCCCGGACCGTTGAACAAACTGAAAATTCGCCATGGAGCCATCCCGTCTGACAAAGAACAACACCTCCGCCCGTAACGAAACATTACCCGCGGGTCTGCTCCACCGTCGGTACACCTGGGCAACCAGGTTCCGTAGATAACCGGGATAAGGGAAATCTACCCCTGGAATATCAAGCGTTCCCTGATCACGACCGGTGGATGGCGTTTCCGGCTCAACATCCTCTTCTGGATTGGCTTGGGGAGTGGGTTCACGTTCGACATCAGGTTCCGGAGGGGGGACGGACACATCCGGTTCGGTCTGCGGCGGTGATGGTGTTGTTTGAACCGCAGGGTCTTGCTGTGTTGGCCGTTCAACCACTTCAGGTCTGGGCCGATCGTCTGCTGGTCGTGGCGCGGCGACGAGGCGCACCGCATAAACGGGAGGCTGTTCGACTTCACGCGGACCGGTACTCGCGAGGATGAGACCACCCATTGCCACGTGGAGCACAACGGTACCTACAAAGGCAACACCTCCACCCCCGGGATTCCACCGGTCATCTGGTACCCTGCGCACCCGCGTGGCCACTTAGTTTCCTTCGTCTTCGACAACCAAGCCGACGTCCGTGATGCCCACCGCCCGCATGAGTGCGAGAACACGAACAACGTCGCCATATTGCGCGCGCTCGTCGGCCCGTATGTAGGCTCCGCTTGGGTTTCGTGCCTGCACAAGAGGAGGAAGTGCAATCCTGAACTCTTCATACGTCCACTCACTGCCGTCGATGAAGATGTTTCCGGCCTGGGTCACCGAGAGGATGAGACCTTCTTTGGGTTGGATGGGTTGCGCGTCGGCCCGTGGCAGTTGCACATCCACACCACCCTGCATGATGGGGGCTGTGATCATGAAAATGATGAGCAGGACGAACGCCACGTCCACCAACGATGTCACGTTTACATCCGCACGAAGCGGAAGTTCACCGTGTCCGTGGAGACCACCTTTGTCCAACACGCTAGACACGTCCTTCACGTGCCATGGTGCCGACGATCTCCTGCGCAAACCCCTCGAGTTCGCCGGCGAACAAACCAAGCCGGTTCACAAAAACGTTGTAGCCAATCACCGCGGGAATCGCGACAGCCAAACCCGCCACCGTCGTCACGAGGGCTTGGGCAACACCCGGAGCCACGGCAGAAATGTTGCCGGATCCACCGGTAGCAATGCCAAGGAACGCATTCATCACACCCAGGACGGTGCCCATCAAACCCAACAGCGGACTGACCGAGCCGATGGTGGCGAGCCACGGAATGAAACGCGCCATGAGGTCACGCTCCGCCGAAACCTCTTTCGAG
>JAZDDC010000445.1:0-2720 GCA_036679565.1 Gemmatimonadota bacterium | reverse complement strand
GCTTGGTGCAGCGGTGTACCATCATCCAGAGCCGTGGCAGAAATGTTCGCGCTGGCCGCAATAAGAAATTCTACGGGTTCGGCTTCGTTGCGACCCGCGACATCGGCCAGCAGTCGATCCTCTTCCGGGTTACCGGTTTGGGCCAAACCGGGGTTTCGTTTGAGCATCTTGCGTGCATCGGTCAGTTTTCCTTGGATAACTGCAATCGCAAACCGATCGGCGTCGTTGAGATCAGTGGTCGCTCCTCTGTCCGCCAGAAGATCCGCGAGGTCATTGAACCCTCTCCGACGGGCGTGTGCGTAGGACGTCTTCCCGCCCTTCGTGCGCGCATTGATGTCGGCGCCGTGCTCCAATAGGCACTCGACGGCACCGAGTCGATACCGACGGGTTGCGACGTGCAGTAAAGTTTCATCGGACGGGCCGGCCCGGAGGTTGGGACTGGTTCCGTTCTCGAGGAGGCCTTGTAGCTTGGCCTCTCCGTTAGGTCCGAATTCAAAATCCAGGATGTGATGTGGGTTCATCTTCTCGGCGTTCCCGATCGCCTTAATGCTATAACGTGGTCATGTCTGCAGGAAGGGCGATCGCCATTGTCACGCCCTGGCGCGGATCAGGCTGGCTCCACATACTCACGGATTCCAACCCGCCGAGACCAACATCGTGGCGCCCAGTCTGGGCGGGTCAATGTACCCATGTCTTTCATGAGGTCCCATGGCCGACGATGCCAATGTAAACAGACGCTCGCGGACAATACCGCGTCGCGGTGTCGATGTGCTTCATGATCCGTTGTTCAACAAAGGCACTGGCTTTACTGATGCTGAGCGGGATGCGTTGGGAATCCGGGGTTTGGTTCCGCCGGGATGTTTCACTCAAGATGAGCAGCTGCGACGCATCGTCGAGAACTACGGTCGAAAAACCTCTGATCTCGAACGCTACATTTATCTGACGGCCCTCCAGGATCGTAACGAGAGGCTCTTCTATCGCACGGTAATTGACAATATCGATGCGATGATGCCCATCATCTATACTCCGACCGTGGGAGAAGCGAGTCGTCAATTTTCCCACATCTTCAGACGGCCACGCGGTCTTTATGTGAGTGCCAACGATCGTGGGCGGGTGGTGGATGTGTTGCACAATTGGCCCCATGGCGAGGTACGTGTCATCGTTGTCACCGATGGTGAACGTATCCTCGGCCTCGGCGATCTCGGTGCGAGCGGCATGGGGATACCGGTTGGAAAATTGGCTCTCTACACGGCGTGTGCCGGTGTGGATCCCGCTATCTGCCTACCGGTCATGCTTGACGTTGGTACCAACAACGCCGAGATGAGAGCCGATCCTCTTTACCTTGGCATTCGTCAGGAACGGTTGAGAGGTGCGGAGTACGACGATCTCGTGGAAGAGTTCGTAATGGGTGTACAAGAAGTATTTCCGGGCGCGCTTATTCAATTCGAAGACTTCCTGACGCCAAATGCCTACGCGTTGTTGCACAAATACCGCTCACGGGTGCTGAGCTTCAATGATGATATTCAGGGAACCGCCGCGGTCGTCTTGGCCGGCCTGGAAGCCGCAACGCGGATCACCAAACGCCCCCTGGAACAGGAGGTCTTTCTTTTCCTCGGCGCGGGTTCGGCCGCCACTGGCATTGCGGACCTCCTCGTCCGTGCGTTGACTCGCAAAGGCTTGTCCGAGGATGCCGCCCGGGGGAAGATGTGGTTCGTCGACGTGGATGGTTTGGTCGTAAAGAGCCGAACAAATTTATTGCCCCACAACCTGCCGTTCGCCCACGACGAACACGAACCCCTCGACTTTGCGTCAGCGGTAAGGAAACTCCAACCGGCTGCACTCATTGGAGCTACCGGTGCGCCGGGGACGTTTTCTCGCGAGATATTGCAGCTCATGGCGTCGATCAACGACCGGCCGGTCGTCTTCGCATTGTCGAACCCCACTTCCAAGGCTGAATGCACTGCGGAACAAGCGTACGAGTGGACGGCGGGGCGGGCGGTGTTCGCCAGCGGTAGTCCGTTTGATCCAGTCGAGTACGAAGGTTCCACGCTCGTGCCGGGCCAGGGAAACAATGCCTACATATTCCCCGGAATTGGTCTCGGCGTTATCGCGTGTGGCGCGACACGTGTGTCTGATGAAATGTTTCTTGCGTCAGCGGCGGCGTTGGCCCAGAGTGTTTCGGAAGATTCTTTGGCGAAGGGTGCTGTATATCCCCCGTTGAGGGAAATTCGCGAAGTATCTGTGAGGATTGCAACAGCCGTTGCGAAGATTGCCTACGAACAGGGGCTAACGCAGCAACCAATGCCGGCGGATATCGAATCGCAGGTTCGCGCGTGCGTCTGGGAACCGGAATACGAATCCTACGCGTAACTTTCCGTGTTCTCCTCCGTGGAAAAATGATTTTCGTCACATTCGGGTTGCTGGCAAGTGCGCTTTCCGCAGGCGAACGCCAAATCCCGTAGGGGCCAGAGGTGTGAGGGGAGCGCACACAATTCCGGTCGCTTGCCGAAACGGCGTCACCTCTGACCCCCTCGTAGGGTTATTAGTTGGCGATGGTTGCGGTGCCGGTTGGCAACGGAACCATTTGATTGATAGTCCGCGCGTCAGTTGGGCCACCGTCACCAAACGGATCACCAAAAGGCTTGAGCAAGAACGGTACGGCGTCTAGCTCGGCTTCGCCCTCATCGAACGCAGGCTCAATTGAGATTACGTGGGTCCAT
>JAZDDC010000444.1:0-3308 GCA_036679565.1 Gemmatimonadota bacterium | reverse complement strand
CTGCGATAATCCGCAAGCGACGTTGTTGGTGAGCGCAAAGACCGAGGGATCCGCGTTGATTCTGGAAACCAGTTCGCTTGGCGATGCAAGCATCTTTGTCCGAGCCGTGGTTGATGGCGCAACATCTTGGCGTGACGGCGCCGACGAAATGTTGTCTGGACTCATTCTACAACTCTGGCAGGAGAAATCCCCGATATACAACGACCTTCCTGCGCGGGCCTTGCCGCTTGATGATCGCAGTATGCACGCGTTCATTGATGCGGAAAGACTGTGGCACGAGGCGAACTGGATCGGTGCCAAAAACGGGTATGCTGTGGCGGCGAACATCGATTCAACCTGCTACCTCTGCTCGTGGCGGATTACCGAAGTGCAGCGTTGGCTCCAAGAGCCCCCGGATTCAATACATAGCCGACGTGTGTTCGATAACATCGAACTGTTTCCCGAAAATTACCAATTGCTCATCCAAGCTCGCCAATCGCCCGTTGACCAGCGATTGGCAATCCTCGCACGTGTGACCGAAACCGACAACGCATTCTTTCTGGCGCATTTTGCCTACGGCGAAGAGTTACTAAATCGCGGTGCCCTAAATGGGTCGATTCTCGAAGAAGCGGCCGCCGTGTTGCTGAAGGCGGCCAATCGTCGGCCCAGCTTTGCCCCGGCCTGGGAGAGTGTCGTTTGGGCGAACCTGGTACTACGTGACACGCTGGTTGCCAGTGCCGCTTTGCAACATCTCGAAACGCTTCCGGTGTCCAACGAGATTCCGGCGCAAATTAACCGACTCAGATGGAAACTGGCCTTGGCATTTCAGCTTGGTACGGCCCAAGCGTTGTTGGCAGACATAGCGCAGGTTGCGCCCGTCCTATCGACCGACCTTCGGCTCGAAGCCGGCGCGAGACTCATGACAGGTCATGGTACACCGGCGGGTGCGGTGGCGTTTGGTGCTCTCTATGAAGAATTGGGAATGGTTTTTCCTGGCCGGTTCGGGCAATACGTTGGTCACTTTGCAATGGGACAGCTTCAATCCGCCCGGGACATCGCGATCTACCTCCGTGGGGCGTACCCCTACAAGGATGAGTTTCAGGCATTTGCAGCGCAATTGGATGCGGTGCTGTTGATCTCCGATTCAACACCGTCGATGGCCGCGCAGAACGTCTTAGACGACCTCCGCGCTATGAGTGATCAGACTTCGCCACCAGCAGTACGTGAAACAGTTGCATTCACTCACACATTGCTCAGTCGACGATACGCAACAGAAGGAACTTCCCTCGAAGGACTGGTTGAAGATCGGCATCTTCGTTTGTTCCTCGAAGCCGACCTTCTTGCAGCGAACGGGAGCATTGATAGTGCTTTGGCAATCGCTGATTCTCTTATCAACAGAGAACTCGCCATCGCGTCAGACCCGGCAATCGTCGTGAATCGGTTTCCAATCTTCCGTTCGATTTTGTACTTGTTACGTTCAGATTGGTTGGGCACGGCTGGCGAAACTCTATCGGCCATTGAGTCTCTCAGATGGCACGAAAACACGGACATAGTAGACCTTCCGACGGGTAAACCGATGACCTACGAAGTCGATTGGGCACTCGGCACAATGGCTTCTTGGAAAAGAGCAGGGTTGTTGGATCAGGAGGGTCGTCTGGATCGCGAACTCTGCCGTCTGTACAACAATGTCGCAGACGTTTGGAAAACGGGTGACTCGCCTTATCTCGAACGAGCCGTGTTCGCACGCAACCGTTGGAATGAGCTTACCTGCGAGTCCTTGTCTGCGAATCCTCCATGAGTTCCGTAGAATGCCACTTTATTGGCCCGCTCGAATTGACGATCGACGGCGATGCACCGCCGCCTGAATTGCTGTGGCGAAAAAACGTTGCGCTTCTGGCGTACCTAGCATGTTCGACCAACCGCCGCCGAACACGCGATCAGTTGGTTGGGCTATTGTGGCCGGATAAAACAGACTCCGCTGCGCGTCAATCTCTACGGGAAGCCATTCGCGTCGTGCGACGCCACCTCGGTGCGGCGAGCTTAAAGACTGAAGGCGACTCCGTTTGAATTGGATCTGCAAGACCTACATCTCGATGTGGGACGGTTTGACGATCTTGCGCTGGGCGATCCAAACGCAGCGGCCGATTTGATTCGCGGTGAGTTCCTCGAGGGATTCTCGATCCCCGGTGCCGCCGACTTCGAGCGGTGGTTGGCTACGGAACGGCTCCAGTGGCGCCGCCGGTCCGTTGATGTCCTCATGCGATCTGCAACAACCGCTTTGAACACCGGCGATTTACGAGGCGCCGTTAACCGAGCGTCCGCCGCGCTGAAACTGGAACCGGGTTCTGATGCCGCGGCCCGGATGGCAATGCGTGGCTTGGCGTTGGCCGGACACCGGAGCGCTGCGCTCGAGATCTACGAGCAGTTCACGGTTTTTATGGCCGATCTCGGCGCCGCTCCCGAACAGGAAACTGAAGAACTGGCATTGCGGATCAAGGAACAACGAGCGTGGTCGGTTGAACCCCCTGCGACTGGCCTTCCTGTCAGCGTCCGCCGTCCGCCGTTGATCGGACGCGCAATCGAGACGCTGCAAACGCTCGAGCTGTGGCAGGATTGCTGCGTAAACAAAGTGGCGGCTGTAGTTGTAACGGAAGCCGATCCCGGTATTGGTAAGACACGCCTGCTTCATGAGTTTGTGAGTCGTGTGAGACTCGATGGTGCCGTTGTCGCATCGGTGCGTGGTGTGCCGGCCGATTGCGATACTAGTGGAGGCGGTTTGTTGGCGCTTGCCGCTGACGGTTTGTTGAAATCAAAAGGGGTTCGCGCCGCTGGCCCGACCGCAATTAGCGCACTAGTTGGTCGGGTCCCCGGTTGGGCCGACGAGTTTCCGGGCGCTCATCCGGATCCGAGTAGCGTGTCTACGCCCCACGCCTTGACGGAGGTGCTAGAAGAACCTGTGTGCATCTGCTTGGACGACGCATATTGGTTGGATAGTGCAACACTTGATTGGATGCATGCGGCCCTGAGGGATTTGTCACACGCCCCGTTCTTATTGTGGGTCAATACTTCTCCATCTCATCCCCGCGATCAAATCGATGAACTGCGCAAGAGAATCGGCCACGAATTGCAAGGATTGAATATTTCTCTCTCTCCGTTCGACGAACAAGAACTCGGTGAGCTCATTGAGCAGACGATGGTTGCGTACTCGCCGCCTCAACGAGCCAGATTGACGCGGCGTTTGTTCGCGGATTCAGGCGGCATCCCGTTGCTTGCCGTTGAACTGCTCCATGCGGTTGAGTCTGGCATGGAACTCAAAGACGGTAGCGATG